>NZ_CP073588.1:3932500-4232500 GCF_021560015.1 Shewanella vesiculosa
GTGGTAAGTTATTACAGTTAATGGAAGAAACCGTAGACGGTGAATACCAGAACTGTAAAGCCAAAGGTGGCGCGTACACCCGTGAGCATTTCTTTGGTAAGTACCCTGAAACTGCCGAAATGGTTGCTAACATGTCAGATGATGACATTTGGCGCTTAAACCGTGGTGGTCATGATCCGGTTAAAGTTTACGCTGCGCTTGAACATGCACAGAAAACCAAAGGCCGTCCAACGGTTATCTTAGCTAAAACCGTTAAAGGTTATGGTTTAGGTGATGCTGGTGAAGGTAAAAACATCGCTCACAACGTGAAGAAGATGGGCGCTGAATCTATCCGTTATTTCCGTGATCGTTTCAATATTCCGATCCCAGATGACCAGTTAGAAGATCTGCCTTTCTATCATCCAGGTCCAGACTCTGAAGAAGTAAAATACTTGAAGAGTCGTCGTGAAGCATTGTTAGGTTATTTACCGCAACGTCGTGAAAAATTCACTGAAGAGTTAGAAGTGCCTTCACTGAAAATTTTTGATTCGATTTTAAAAGGCTCAAACGGCCGTGAAATCTCGTCAACAATGGCATTTGTTCGGGTATTAACCGCCTTGTTAAAAGACAAAGGCATTGGCAAACGTATTGTGCCAATTATTCCTGATGAAGCACGTACTTTCGGTATGGAAGGTTTGTTCCGTCAAGTGGGTATTTATGCTCACGAAGGCCAAAAATATATTCCACAAGATTCTGACCAAGTTGCTTACTATCGTGAAGATAAAACCGGTCAAGTATTGCAAGAAGGGATTAACGAATTAGGCGCCATGTCATCTTGGGTATCAGCTGCAACCAGCTACTCAGTAAACGACATGCCAACGATTCCGTTCTACATCTACTACTCTATGTTTGGTTTCCAACGTATTGGTGACATGGCATGGGCTGCTGGCGACATGCGCGCCCGTGGTTTCTTAGTTGGTGGTACTTCTGGCCGTACAACCTTGAATGGTGAAGGTTTACAGCATCAAGATGGTCACAGTCATGTATTGGCGAACACTATTCCAAACTGTATTTCTTACGATCCAACTTACGGTTATGAAATTGCCGTGGTAGTACAAGATGGTATTCGTCGTATGTATGGCGAAAATCAAGAAGATATCTTCTATTACCTAACCACAATGAACGAAAACTATGTTCAGCCAGAAATGCCAGCCGGTGCCGAAGAAGGTATTGTTAAAGGTATTTATAAGCTGGAGTCTGTTGCCGGTAGTGGTAAAGGTAAAGTACAGCTAATGGGCTGTGGCACCATTTTAGAAGAAGTTCGTAAAGCGGCTAAAGCCCTTGCGAAAGACTTTGGTGTTAGTGCTGATGTGTTCAGTGTGACGAGCTTTAACGAGCTAACGCGCGACGGCCAAACGGTTGAACGTTGGAATATGATTCACCCAACAGCAAAACCTAAGCAAGCGTATATCAGCCAAATAATATCTGCAGATGCACCAGCCATTGCTGCTACCGATTACATGAAGATTTACGGCGAGCAATTACGTGCTTTTGTACCAACTGATTATAAAGTACTAGGTACTGATGGTTTTGGTCGCAGCGACAGCCGTGCAAACTTACGTCACCACTTTGAAGTTGATGCTAAGTTCATCGTTATTGCGGCGCTGAAGTCACTTGTTGAGCGTAATGAAATGCCTGTTGATGTGCTGACTAAAGCCATCGCTGAATATGGCATTGATGCTGACAAGATCAATCCACAGTTCGCGTAAGGGGATACAAAATGGCTGATTTAAAAGGAAGTTTTGGTTCCTAATATCGATACTGATGCAGTGCAGGTTATTGAAATTTGTGCCGCAGTGGGTGATTTTCTTGAAAAAGAAGCATCAATCATTACAGTTGAAAGCGATAAGGCAACCATGGACATTCCAGCACCTTTTGCTGGTACCTTGGCAGAGTTAAAAATTGCTGTCGGTGATACCGTGTCTGAAGGCACGTTAATCGCGATGATGAGCGCAGCCGATGCTGCGCCTGCTAAAGAAGAAGCCGCTGCGCCAGCGCCAAAAGCTGAAGCGCCGGTGGCTCAAGCTGCAGCACCTGCACCAGTGACGCCAGTTGCTGCGTCAAGTGCTGGCAGTGCAGAAGTGATTGAAGTTAACGTACCTGATATTGGTGGCGACACAGATGTGTCTGTTATCGAAGTATTAGTTGCTGTTGGCGATAGCATTGATGTTGATACTGGGTTGATTACCTTAGAAACTGATAAAGCCACCATGGACGTACCTTCGCCAAAAGCGGGTGTAGTTAAAGAGATTAAAGTGGCCGTTGGCGACAAGGTATCTGAAGGTTCATTGGTGATTATGTTAGAAGTTGCTGGCTCTGCTTCTGCAGCAGCACCTTCTGCACCGGCACCACAAGCTGCTGCACCAGTTGAGCAAGCGGCTCCAGCACAAGCGGCTCCAGTACAAGCGGCAACTTCTGCTACGACAACTCAGGTACAAGAGATTCATGTCCCTGACATTGGCGATGCTAGTGATGTGGATATTATTGAAGTGCTAGTGTCTGTGGGTGATGACATCACTGCTGATCAAGGCTTAATTACCCTTGAAACAGATAAAGCGACCATGGAAGTGCCTGCACCTTTTGCCGGTAAATTAGTGTCGTTAACCGTTAAAGTGGGCGATAAAGTATCTCAAGGTAGCTTAATTGCCACTATTGAAACGACTAGCTCAGCGCCAGCAGCACAAGCAGCTCCAGCTCCTGCTGAATCTGCACCTGCCGCATCAGCGCCAGCACCCATGGCTGCAAGCCGCCCATCAACTCCACCAGTGCCACATCATCCGAGTGCAAGCGTGACAGCATCAACGGGTGTTGTGCATGCTTCACCTGCGGTACGTCGCTTAGCGCGTGAGTTTGGTGTTGATTTAACTAAGGTGTCTGGTACTGGCCGTAAAGCGCGTATTTTGAAAGAAGACGTGCAAGCGTTTGTGAAATACGAGTTGTCACGCCCTAAAGCTACAGCATCAACATCTGTTTCGGGTGGTGCTGGTGGCTTAAACGTGATTGCTGCGCCTAAGGTTGATTTCAGTAAGTTTGGTGAAGTGGAAGAAATACCACTAAGCCGTATCCAGAAAATCTCTGGTCCTAACTTACATCGCAATTGGGTTACGATTCCACATGTTACTCAGTTTGATGAAGCTGATATCACTGAGATGGAAGCATTCCGTAAGCAACAGAATGACCTTGCTGCGAAGAAAAAAGCTGATTACAAGATCACGCCATTAGTGTTCATGATGAAAGCGGTTGCCAAAGCATTAGCTGAGTTCCCTGTGTTTAACTCAAGCTTAAGCAGTGATGGTGAGTCACTTATTCAGAAGAAATACTTCCACATTGGTGTTGCCGTTGATACTCCGAACGGCTTAATGGTTCCTGTGGTTCGTGATGTTGATAAGAAAGGCATTGTTGAATTGTCGCGTGAATTAACCGACATTTCTATCCGTGCGCGTGACGGCAAGTTGAAGTCTGCTGATATGCAAGGTAGCTGTTTTACCATTTCAAGTTTAGGTGGCATTGGCGGTACGGCATTTACGCCGATTGTTAACTACCCAGACGTGGCCATTTTAGGTGTATCAAAATCTGAAATTAAACCAAAGTGGAATGGAAAAGAGTTTGAACCTAAATTAATGTTGCCTTTATCGCTTTCATACGACCATCGTGTTATTGATGGTGCTATGGCTGCACGCTTTAGTGTCACCTTGTCTGCGATACTTTCAGACATTCGTACATTGATTTTATAAGCATAAAGGTCGCTCATATGAGCGACCTTTTTATTGTGATCGGTTTCAAACAAATTGATTTGAGTATAAAATGCGCCCATCCCAATTTTTTAGTTCGCAATTGAAAGGAAATTGGACGTGAAACGTAAGTTTCAAGCTGGCGACATCGACATTTGGGCCGATCCGTCTTTCACACGGAATGAACAAGATTAGAGGAAATCATGAGTAACGAAATCAAAACTCAAGTAGTCGTACTAGGAGCAGGCCCAGCAGGTTATTCTGCGGCGTTTCGTGCTGCTGACTTAGGCTTAGACACCATAATTGTTGAGCGTTTCAGTACCCTTGGTGGTGTGTGTCTAAACGTTGGTTGTATTCCTTCAAAAGCACTATTGCACGTAGCAAAAGTCATTGAAGAAGCCAAAATTGTTGCTGACCATGGTGTGGTTTTTGGTGAGCCAAAGATTGATTTAGACAAATTACGTAGCTTTAAAAATAAAGTCATTAGCCAATTAACCGGCGGTTTAGGCGGAATGTCTAAAATGCGTAAAGTTGATGTGGTTAATGGTTTTGGTAAATTTACCGGCCCTAACAGCTTAGAAGTGACTGCTGAAGATGGCACTGTGACTGTTGTTCAGTTCGAACAAGCCATTATTGCAGCAGGTTCACGTCCAATTAAATTACCGTTTATTCCACATGAAGACCCACGTATTTGGGACTCAACTGACGCACTTGAACTGAAAGAAGTGCCTGGTAAGTTGCTTGTTATGGGTGGTGGTATTATTGGTCTAGAAATGGGTACTGTGTATTCATCTTTAGGCAGCGAAATTGACGTGGTTGAAATGTTCGATCAAGTTATTCCTGCTGCAGATAAAGACGTAGTTCGCGTTTTCACTAAGCAAATTAAGAAGAAGTTTAATCTTATTCTTGAAACTAAAGTGACCGCAGTTGACGCGAAAGATGATGGTATCTACGTGACAATGGAAGGCAAGAATGCGCCGACAGAACCTGTACGTTACGATGCTGTGTTAGTCGCAATTGGTCGTTCACCTAATGGTAAGTCTTTAGCTGCTGAAAAAGCAGGTGTAAATGTTGATGAACGTGGCTTTATTAACGTTGATAAGCAGTTACGTACTAACGTACCGCATATTTATGCTATCGGCGATATCGTTGGTCAACCTATGTTGGCTCATAAAGGTGTGCATGAAGGTCATGTTGCTGCGGAAGTCATTTCGGGCATGAAGCACTACTTCGACCCTAAAGTGATCCCATCAATTGCTTATACTAATCCTGAAGTAGCATGGGTCGGTCTAACTGAGAAAGAAGCGAAAGAGCAAGGTATTGCTTACGAAACTGCGACTTTCCCTTGGGCTGCAAGTGGCCGTGCAATCGCTTCAGATTGCAGTGAAGGTATGACTAAGCTAATTTTCGACAAAGAGACTCATCGCGTGATCGGTGGTGCTATTGTTGGATCTAACGGCGGTGAATTATTAGGTGAAATTGGCCTAGCAATTGAAATGGGTTGTGATGCTGAAGATATCGCATTAACGATTCATGCTCACCCAACATTGCATGAGTCTGTAGGCTTAGCAGCTGAAATGTATGAAGGTTCAATTACTGACTTACCTAACCCTAAAGCGGTTAAGAAAAAGAAGTAATCTAAACTGATACTGAACAGCATAAGGCACTCCTCTTTAGGGGTGCTTTTTACCTGTAATTTGATTTTTTAAGCTAGCATTAGCGGAGCATATTACTTTTTTTAAACATATAATTATAAAAAAGTAATATTGTTTATAAAGCGTTGTCAAAATGTGTTAAAAATAATGCATAGATGTACATGTCATTATTTCCTCTCAATGTAGAAAGTTATACTGTTTCTTTTATCTACAGCGTGACTAAACAAGAATATCAGTTTGTATCGGTTTAGGGGGGCGCTATAACGATGAGTATCAATATTATCTTTTTGAGGTATAGGCTTAATTTATGATCAGAGCGGTAATTTTTGGGGCTGTTAGTCTGATTCTGTGTTTGTTAGCCGCTGCGCCTGTGAATGCCGCAGATATTGTTCAGCGAGTCTTTAATGCGCAAGATGGTTTAGCTAATGCCACGATTCAAGATATTAGCTTTGACCATTATGGATTTGTTTGGCTGGCGACTCAGCAAGGCCTGTACCGGGTGAGTAACAGTAAAGTTCGACGCATCGATAAAGTCGGTTTTGATTCAGTTCTGGATGACGAGTTCATTTCTACTGTGGTTAACTCTGGTCAAGATCATTTACTGGTTGGCACCAATTCCTCGTTATATTTATACAGTATTTTAGATAATCACTTTAGTTTGATCCTTAGACCTGAAGATAATGATGCAACCAATATCAATAACAGTATTCACGTTGCTGCCACTCAGCGTCAGCTTGATGGGCGCTTACTCATATTGGCCTTTTCAGGGCAGGTTTATTATTTTGATGACATCACTCAGCAGCTTTCCTTATCCCCAAGCCATACATTAGATCGCAATTTGCCTTGGCGAAATGCGCTTGAGTTACATAATACTAATTATTTGTTTTCGACTAATCATGAGGTACAGCTTCATCATGCCGATGGGACTTTCATTGGGCAATTTCCATGGTCTGATAAAAATGGCACCATTAATAAGTTGTTTCAAGATAAACAACAACGAGTATGGATGTTGACATCAAAAGGAGTCTTTAAGCTTAATATTGAATCGCTTACAGTACAGGCTGTAGCAGAGATCCCTTATTATGTTGAGCAAATGGAGCAAGATCTTAACGGTGATTTATGGATTTCAAGTCGAGCGGGATTGATTTTTTGGAGTCAAGAAAACAATAAGTTAATTATATACCGTGACGAACTTAAGCAACGTGCAAATATTGATTACATCCATGATATGGCAGTCGATGCCGATGGTTTGTTATGGATTGGTGGCTCTGGAGATGGGCTTGCGGTCATTGCCGGTAAGCCTAGTTTTTTAATTGATGATTATTCTAAAAAGCCGCCTTATCAGCTTGATAATGAAATGGTGTGGTCGATATACAGTGAGGGTGACACTGTCTGGTTAGGTACTGATGGTGGTTTGTCAGTAGTGAATACCCATGACCAAACATCAATTATGCTCATCCCTAAGGGTTTTGAACTTAATGACAGTATTTATAAAATTAGTTCCCTAGATGAGCAGCACCTTGTTTTAGCGACGACCAGCGGCTTATATGTGGTCAATAAATTAACTAATATTAGTTCTCGCTTTGCTGATTGGAGTGGTGGCAAAACGTCGCTGGTTGATCGCGTAATCATTAATATTTATCGTGATAAATTGTTTAGTGATGTCATTTGGTTTGCGACTACGAAAGGCTTGTATTATTGGCAAGATGGTAAGGATGAGCTGACGCTACAAGAGCTCAATGACGGTCAGCAGTCACTGACTAATGCTCGCTATAGTGCCCTATTAAGAGATACTGAACATCGTCTATGGTTAGCTGGAAATAAACATTTTGGCTATTTAACCACTGAGGGTGAATATGTTTCTAAATTAAATCTATTTGCCAGTTTTACTATTCTTCCAACGATTACCAGTGTTATGCAAGTGGCGCCAAGTGTGCTCTGGTTTGGTTCATCCCAACAAGGTATTTATCAATACAATACGCAAACTAATAAGATAATCTCACTGGATCAACAGTGGAAAATAGATTGTAAAGTGGTGTACTTTTTACAAGATACTGCAACCGATCATATTGTTGGCTGTGCTAGTGCCATTATTAAGATAAATAAGGCGACAGGTAAAGTCAGTTCGTTTAGTCATAAAGACGGTTTTATTTCCGATGAATTTAATGAGTCGGCAAAATTTTATGATCCTGCTAAAGGCTTTTTTGTCGGTACTCCTGATGGCGCTATGCTCATCGATCTTGATAAGTTAGCGCCGCGAACGGTCAATGATAAGGCGATACTTGAATCTGTATCTGTATTTTATGACGATAAAACAGCGGTTTATCTTATTCCAAGCCAGTTATCGCAAGTTGAACCAGGTGCGAGCCTAATTAGCTTCCAAATAGCCATACTGGATTACCTTGATGATAAACCCATGACCATCCAATATCGTTTGGTTGAGAATGGCTCCGATGCGGGAAATTATGTGTTACTGGAAGGGCAGTCACAAATTAATATTACCGGTTTAAGTGCTGGGGAATATGTGCTTGAACTCTTGTATAAAAAAAATGGTGTGTGGACGAGTGAGCCATTTCAATATCGATTTACGGTAAAGCAGTTTTGGTGGCGATCACAACAATTTAAAGGTGCATTAATACTGATCATATTGCTAACTGGATTGGCCTTATTGATCTTTAGGCAGCGACAGGTTAGCCGCTTTAAACAAATGAATACTGCATTACTGCAAAGTGATGATCGCTTACGCCAGGCACTAAAAGGTAGCGATTCAGATTTATGGCAATGGCATGAGCATACTCGAATGTTTTCATTAGACAATCGCGGTGGTGTACTGGGACCTGAGCCTCATATCGACATAAAGCTAGAAGACATTCCCATTCATCAAGATGATATTGAGCAGATTTCCAAAGCCTGGAATGAGTTGATCACATGTGCAACAGACGTGATTGACATCGAGTATCGCTATCACAATCAATATGATCAGCAATGGCATTGGCTGCGAATTAAAGGTCGTGCCACTGATGTCGATCACAGTGGTGGAAAGTTAATACATGTTGCTGGTATGTATACCGATATTACCCAGCAAAGAGCGCTTGAAAGTGAGGTCAATTTATTAGCTCAAGCGTTTGAAAATACCTCAGAGGGTATGCTGATCTTAGATAGCGATAAGCACATCAAAATTAGCAATGCTGCGGCCAATTTAATTCTTGCAGCTCAAAAGAGCGATTTAGTCGGAAAACCGTTTGCCAAATTAGTGTTTGAGACGCTAGAACCTTTCGACATGGATGATGTGTTTGATAAGGAGGGCTTTTGGACTGGAGAGTGTGAGTTTAATTGTAACGATGGTAGCCGATGTCCGGTATGGATAAATATCTCGACTATGTTCAACGTGAGCGGCTCTGCATTACATTATGTGGTGGTATTTTCAGATATCACTGAGCGCAAACATAACGAACTCCATCTGCGCCGTTTAGCCAACAATGACATGTTAACTGGCTTAGCGAATCGGGCGATGTTTTCTCGCCGTCTGGGACAAGTCATAGAAACAGCAAAGCAGCATCATGAAAACTTAGCACTGTTATTTTTAGATTTGGACAGATTTAAACATGTGAATGACTCTTATGGCCACAGTATGGGTGATGCCTTATTGGTTGAAGCCGCAAGTCGGTTACAGTCTTGCTTGTCTGAAGAACATTTGTTGTGTCGTTTTGGTGGCGATGAATTTGTTATTTTGCTCCGTGATGCCAAAGACGTCGATACCATCAACCACATAGCCAAACAACTGTTACAACAAATAGAAATGCCATTTAAATTATACGGTCGGGAATTTTTCATTTCGACTAGTATAGGCATCAGTATGTGGTCTGATGATGACCAAACCCCCGAAACCTTGATTAAAAATGCTGATTTAGCCATGTATCACGCTAAAGAAGAGGGACGAGGTAATTTTCAATATTATTCCGCGGAGCGAAATGCTGAAGCCTTATACCATTTACGCTTAGAAGCTGATTTACATCAAGCGATACTTTGCAATGAGTTTGAGCTGTATTATCAGCCGCAGATTGATGTGAATAAGCATAATAGTATTGTCGGCGTTGAAGCCTTGATCCGTTGGAAACACCCAAAAGATGGCATGATCCGGCCTGATGTGTTTATTGGGATAGCCGAATCTTGTGGCCTCATCGTGGAAATTGATCGCTGGGTGCTCACTCAAGCTTGTCTCGACGGCGCGAGTTGGCATCAGCAGTACCAAAGTAAAATAAAAGTGTCTGTTAACGTGTCGGCAATGCATTTTAGGCAGCCAGACTTTATCGACTTTTTAACAGCGACATTACATAAAACTGGCATGCCTGCAAAATATTTGTCGGTAGAAATTACTGAAGGTGTATTGATGAAAGAAGTCGATATTGCCAGCCAACATTTACTCGCGTTAAAGCAGTTAGGCATTGATGTTGCGATCGATGATTTTGGCACCGGTTATTCTTCGCTCGCGTATTTGCGTTCATTCCAAGTCAATATTCTGAAAATTGATCGCTCATTTTTAATCCATATTGACACCCATCAAGCTGACCAAGCTATTGTAAGCAGTGTGATTGAATTAGCACGAAATCTCTCGCTTGAAGTCATTGCTGAAGGTGTTGAAACCGCTGAGCAACTTACACAAGTTGTCCAACGAGGCTGCCATATTATTCAGGGCTATTATTTTGCCAAGCCGATGCCCAAAGCTGATCTTGAACAAGATATTAAGCAACAAATGAGCATTGAGCACTAATGGGTTCTCTGTGATACCACTATCATTCTATAGCGGCTATCCATTTGTATGGCTATTGGTTAAATGTTGTTAGAATGCGTTGTTTTTACTTACTTTCGGAATGATTTATGCAATCAACCTTACGCCTTAACTTATTCATATGGTTTTTGGCTAGCAGTATGTGCCTTTGCCTGGCGGTGCAACCTGCCTATGCAGCAAAAAAAGCGCCTAAAGAAAGGCCAACTATTGGCTTAGTGCTCAGTGGTGGCGGAGCCAAGGGCGCTGCACATATTGGTGTATTGAAAGTACTTGAAAAGTATCATATTCCTGTTGATTACATTGCGGGTACCAGTATTGGTGCCTATGTTGCTGGCATGTATGCATTAGGCTATAACGCCGACCAAATTGAAAAAATTATGCTCAGTGGAGAATGGTCTAAAGGCTACTCAGACACTATTCCGCGCGATAAATTAAGCTACCGTGATAAACAGCAACGTGATCAGTTTAATATTCCACTCACAGTGGGCTATAACAATAACAGTTTAACTTCTCCTAGTGGTTTGTTACGTGGCCAAAGTATGTCGCAATTATTGCGCCACTCGACGGGTTTAGTTGAGCAGTTTGGTGATTTTGATGAACTTGCGATTCCCTATCGAGCAGTGGCGACGGATTTAGCCACTAGTGAAGCCGTGGTGTTATCTAGCGGCAGTGTTGTGCAAGCAATGCAAGCATCGGCAACGGTACCTGGTGCATTGCAACCAGCATTGATTAATGGCCGCTTACTGGTTGATGGTGGCATTGCCAATAATATGCCGATTGATGTGGTCAAAGCCATGGGCGCAGACATCATCATTGCTGTTGATATCGGTTCGCCATTAACTAAGCAAGAAAACTTAGACAGCACCATTGCTGTATTAGAGCAGCTATCAACTATGTTGACTCAAGCTAGCACTGCGCGGCAAAAAACCTTGCTGACATCGAGCGATATCTTAATTCGTCCTGCCATTGATAATTTAAGCACCACTGATTTTTCAATTATGCCATTGGCACTTAAATTAGGTGAAGATGCCGCTAAGTTAGAATTAGTAAAGTTACAACCTCTTGGCATTAGTGAACAAGATTACTTAGCCTATCAAGCAAGTAAATTACAACAAAGTTTACTGTGGAACGACCCGCTTAAAAAACCCATTTATAAAATTGCTTTTGATAATCAATCAAAAGTCAGTGAGAAATTACTGCGTGAGCGTTTAGGGATCACTGAAGGTATTATTCTGAGTAAAGAGGAACTCGATTCTGCTCTAAATCGGGTGTACTCACTGAATAAATTTGAGCGTGTTGATGCTGAGTTTGAAGATGTTGATCAAGGGCGAATACTGACCATTACCACTAAGGCCAAATCATGGGGACCAAACTATTTTCAAGCGGGATTTAATTGGGAGGATGATTTCACCTTAGATTCGGCGATTACCTTAAGTTTGGCGTATACCATGACTGACTTAACTGAAAATGGTGGTGAGTGGCGTAACGAATTAGAACTTGGCTTTAAAAAGCGCGTGGCGACTGAGTTTTATCAACCCTTAGATCGTGATCAAACATTTTACAGCTTAGCGAGATTTCAATATGAAATGAAAAACTGGGATCTGTACGATCAAGATACTCGTTACTTTCAACTCGAGAATAAAGTTGCACAAATTGTATTAGGTATCGGTTATAACTTTAATTCTGATGGCATTATGGAATTAGGTGTTATCGCCGAAGATGGCCGTGTTACCAGTGAATTTGGCTTAGTTGATTCAATTAATTACCATTCAACCGGCGGCTATTTTAAAGTTGCCTACGATAACCTCAACAGCATTAGCTTCCCAACAGAAGGCAATAGACTGACCTTTACCAGCTATTTAAGAGATGAGTCATATAAAGGCTTAAGCAATGTCGATAATACTTTCAGCGATGATTTAGCCTGGCAATTTGAGGCCGATTGGAAAGGCGCATTAAAGCTCGGTAATCATGCCATTGTGGGTAAAATGGAATTGGCAACCACCCAGAATGATGGCGACTTTACTTTGCATGTTGCCGATTTAGGTGGTTTCTTAAACTTATCTGGTTTCCGCAAAGATACCTTGGTCGGCGCCCATAAAGTCTTTGGTGCCGTGATTTACCAATACGATCTTGGCCGTGATGTGCTGATCACCGATTTGCCTTTGTACTTAGGCACTAGCCTTGAAGCTGGTAATGTATGGTTTAATCGTGATGATGTCGATTTAGGTGATTTGATTTTCGGTAGTAGTTTATATTTAGGTACCGATACCGATTGGGGACCCGCGGCATTAGGTTTCGGTTTTAATGACAGTGGCCAGTCTGCATTTTATTTATTTGTCGGCAAAAACTTTTAGGTGGTTATTATTCTATCTAAACCAAAAACTTAGAGGCTAGAGCGCTGCGAGAGGCTATACGAGCCAGAAAGCCTAGTGGCTAGAGCGCTTCGCTGCTAGATGCTATACAAGCTAAAAACCCAGAGGCTAGGACACTGCAGATGCTATTAAATCTTAGCAGTGTCCCTAGTAGCGCAGCGACCTAGACCCTAGCAGGACGTAGTCCGCTCTAGCAGCGCAGCGACCTTGTTAAGCAATGCGGGTAATAATCCTGCGTGCGCCAATTGATGATGCGCAATAACCCATTTGGTTTGTGTCGCAGTGTGAGGCGCAGGAATTGCCACCGTTTGCATGCTGGCCGCACGGGCAGCAATTAAGCCATTAAATGAATCTTCAATCGCAATACATTGGCTTGGTGCTATGTCCAAGCCTTTAGCACAATTCAAATATACCTCGGGATGAGGCTTACCATAGTCTAAATTTTCAGCCGACTCTATAGCATCAAAATAATGACTTATGGCGAGTTTATGCAGCACTGCTTCGATAATTAATGACGATGAAGAGGTGGCTAAACCTATTTTAAGCCCTAAACGTTTGCACGCCTCTAGCGACTCAACCACACCTAACATGGGTTGACCATGTGCGTTTATTTGGCTTACTACTTCATTAACTATGGTATTCGCCGTCGCTGTATTGTCGTAATTTGGCCATGGAAAACGTTGGTGCCAATAGCTAACAACATGATCAATACGCAAGCCTGTGGTTTGCTCCACGTCTTCAAGGCTGAGGTTAAGCCCAAAACTATTCAGTACAGTTTGCTCAGCTAACTGCCAAGCGGGTTCGGAATCAATTAAAATTCCATCCATATCAAAAATAACGGCTTTTATTTGGGTAGACACAATTCAGACTCCATAAACAGCATAACCTTGAGCGCTAATTATTGCTTTGATGCTGTTATGGCGCAATCAAAATAGACTTTTTTAAAAATATTTCATTTAAAAAACAAGATATCTTTTTGTGTATAGTTTAATCAGCGGGTACCGCATAAGCTAATGTATTTAAATATTTTTTTAGCTGTTTCAAACTATTGTCTAATTTTAATTTATTGAACTTGGGTTTAAATTGATTTTTAGGTTGATAAATCGCATTGATTTCATACCTCTGGTAGTGTGAGCTGATTCATACTTTTATAAAGCTGTAGTATACTGGTGGTCGGATTTCAAGCCCGAACCAGTGGAATTATCAGCGTAATCATAATGACGCTGAGTTTCGCCGTTAGGCGTCAAACAAAGAGGAATGTTGCCGTGCTAGAAGCATATCGTAAACACGTCGCAGAACGTGCTGCAGAGGGTGTAGTCCCTAAGCCATTAGATGCACAACAAGTGGCTGAACTGGTTAAGTTAATTGAAACACCTCCAGCAGGTGAAGAGGCATTCGTCCTCGACTTGCTCGAAAATCGTATTCCACCAGGAGTAGATGAAGCCGCTTATGTTAAAGCCGCTTTCCTTGATGCAGTCGCTAAAGGCACTGTGTCATCTCCTATTTTAAGCGCAGAACACGCTGTTAAACTGCTTGGCACTATGCAAGGCGGTTACAACATTGAGCCGTTAATTGACCAACTAGATAATGCAGCATTAGCACCTCTATCGGTTACCGCACTTTCAAATACATTGTTGATGTTTGATTCATACCACGATGTTGTTGAAAAAATGCAAGCGGGTAATGATTTTGCTAAGCAGGTTGTTGAGGCTTGGGCTAATGCAGATTGGTTCTTAAACCGTCCAAAAATGGCTGACAAAGTTACCTTAACAGTGTTTAAAGTGTCTGGTGAAACCAACACTGATGATTTGTCTCCTGCGCCAGATGCATGGTCTCGTCCAGATATTCCACTACACGCATTAGCAATGCTAAAAAATGCCCGTGACGGTATTGTGCCTGATCAATCAGGTGTAGTGGGTCCAATCAAAGAAATCGAAGCGTTAAAAGGTAAAGGTCATCCTTTAGTTTACGTTGGTGATGTGGTTGGTACGGGTTCTTCACGTAAATCTGCCACTAACTCAGTGTTATGGTTTATGGGTGATGATATTCCTTATGTGCCTAACAAGCGTGCTGGTGGCTTCTGTTTAGGTAACAAAATTGCGCCAATTTTCTTCAACACAATGGAAGATGCGGGTGCATTACCGATCGAACTAAACGTTGATCAAATGGATACTGGTGATGTGATCGATATCTACCCTTATGAAGGTGTAGTTAAGCGTCACGGCACTGATGAAGTTATCTCTACATTTGAGCTTAAAACCGAAGTATTGTTAGATGAAGTTCGTGCTGGTGGTCGTATTCCGTTGATCATTGGTCGCGGCCTTACTGACCGTGCGCGTGAAACCTTAGGACTTGAAGCATCAAAAGTGTTTGTTCGTCCACAAGACATCGCCGCTTCTAACAATGGCTATACTTTAGCTCAGAAAATGGTTGGTAAAGCATGTGGCGTATCAGGCGTTCGTCCTGGCCAATACTGCGAACCTAAGATGACCTCTGTCGGTTCACAAGACACTACCGGCCCTATGACACGTGATGAGTTAAAAGACTTAGCATGTTTAGGCTTTAGTGCTGATTTAACCATGCAGTCATTCTGTCACACTGCCGCTTATCCAAAGCCAGTTGATGTTACCACTCACCACACACTACCAGATTTCATTATGAACCGTGGTGGTGTTGCTTTACGTCCAGGTGACGGGGTTATTCACTCTTGGTTAAACCGTATGTTGTTACCCGATACCGTAGGTACTGGTGGTGATTCACATACTCGTTTCCCGATTGGTATTTCGTTCCCAGCAGGTTCTGGTCTAGTAGCATTTGCTGCAGCAACAGGTGTTATGCCTCTTGATATGCCTGAATCAGTGCTAGTTCGCTTTAAAGGCGAAATGCAACCTGGTATTACCTTACGTGACTTAGTCCATGCTATCCCACTAAAAGCAATTGAAATGGGTCTGCTAACGGTCGAGAAGAAAGGCAAAATTAACGCTTTCTCTGGCCGCGTATTAGAAATTGAAGGTCTTGAAAAACTTAAAGTTGAACAAGCATTCGAATTATCTGATGCATCTGCTGAGCGTTCAGCAGCAGGTTGTAGCATTAAGCTAGACAAAGAGCCAATCATTGAATATCTAACCTCTAACATCGTGATGTTAAAGTGGATGATTGCAGAAGGTTATGGCGATCGTCGTACGATTGAACGTCGTATTACTGCGATGCAAGAATGGATTGCTAACCCACAGTTGATGGAAGCAGATAAAGATGCAGAATATGCTGAAATTATCGAAATCAACCTAAACGACATCAAAGAGCCAATCCTTTGTGCACCAAACGATCCTGATGATGCAGTATTATTATCAAGCGTTGCACAAACTAAGATTGACGAAGTGTTTGTGGGTTCTTGTATGACTAACATCGGTCATTTCCGTGCTACCGGTAAGATGTTAGAAAAGTTTGCTACCACGCTACCAACTCGTTTATGGATTGCACCACCGACTAAGATGGACCGCGATCAATTAACGGAAGAAGGTTACTACTCAATCTTCGGTCGTGTTGGTGCTCGCATCGAGATCCCTGGTTGTTCTCTATGTATGGGTAACCAAGCACGTGTAGCAGAAGGTGCGACTGTAGTATCAACGTCTACACGTAACTTCCCTAACCGTTTAGGTACTGGCGCAAACGTTTACTTAGCATCAGCTGAATTAGCCGCAGTAGCAGCGCTACTGGGTCGTTTACCTTCAGTTGAAGAGTATCAAGAATATGCCAAAGAATTAGATGCAACAGCAGCTGATACTTACCGTTACTTGAACTTCGACCAAATCGATTCTTACACTAAGAAAGCCGACAGCGTGATTTTCCAAGCCGCAGTTTAAGCTTATACTAGTTAACAATTGATCAAAAATGCCAGCAGAAATGCTGGCATTTTTATTTGGAGGGCAGAATTTTTTTTATTATTGAATAGACTTATACCATTAGACATCTAGTAAAAGTAATACTGATTAATATTGGGAATTATTTTCAATATTTAAAGCAAACTCTGTGAGTTTAATACTAAAGTGAATTACAATTTTATGGACTATTTTTAAGTAATTATTTTCCTTACTTATTTCGTTACACAAGTTAACATTAAAGCCTCTTCAAACGACTTATTAATTACATTAATATAAGTTCAAAACTTCATTTTAACTAATTGCCTGCCGCAGGCTATCGTGCAGATAATCCAGCGAGACGCCGCAAGCACTTCCATGTGGGCTTAACCAAAACATCCATGTTTTGGATACTCGCTGACTCATCTACACCTGTAATTTTTATCTCTTCGATTTAGCTCTATTTGTGACGATGGCTAAAAAGCAAAAGCAAAAGCAAAAGCAAAAGCAAAAGGCTGGATCCCCGATAAAAGATCTCGGGGATGACGGTTTGAAGGTTTAATTATTAACTCGGACGAGATGATTTTTATCCCCTATGAGGTTAAATCGAAGAGATGGAATATCGGGTGTAAGCGCGGCTGTGACCGTCCATGACATGGACGTCATGGCCGAGTTTACAGGGATGTACTTGTAACGTGTCACAGAAGTGCTTGCACTAAGGCCTGCGGCAGGCAATTGATAACAGTCATGGTATGAACTATAGCAAGTTTTCCAATACCAAAGATAAATGGATATTAGTTGCTGACTTATCTGCACCTGTAATTATGCTCTCTTCGATTTAGCTCTATTTGTGACGATAGCTAAAAAGCAAAAGCAAAAAGCTGGATCCCCGATAAAAGATCTCGGGGATGACGATTTGAGTGTGGTGATTCAATTCACCTAAATAAAGCGGATTTTATTACAAATAAGGTTAAATCGAAGAGATAGAATATCGGGTGTAAGCGCGGCTGTGACCGTCCATGACATGGACGTCATGGCCGAGCTACAGGGGGTTTTTGCATATAAAAAGTGCGACGTGTCACAGAAGTGCTTACACCAAGGCCTGCGGCAGGCAATTGATAACAGTCATGGTATGAATTAAAACAAGCTTTCCAATACCAAAAAGGTAAGGGTTCGTTTGTTTTCGGGTAAACATTATCAAGGATGTACATTGCAAGGTGTTGCAGAAGTGTTTGCGCTAAACGTCACTCGCACACATCGATAATTTGGGTGTATTATCACCCAATGTGGAGCCTTGTGATGTTGCTCCGGATGGGCGAAGCGCCACGACGTTAGTGGCCGCAGGTCATATCTTAAAAAAGTTATTGGCCAGTGCAGGGTGGAACCTTGCGATGTTAATTCAAACGAAGTTTGAAAAAGCTGGTGTGGCCGTAGGCCATTGTTAAAACAAAGTCTATGAATACTTAATATTCATAGAAATCAGTGGTTCACGTGAGCCATTCTCTGCCCGCAATCTGGCAAGATATTGCTGCCATAGCTCAGTTTGATTACTGCATAAGTTATGCAGTACCTGCCAAGAATATAAGCCAGTATCGTGGCCATCATCAAAGATGATTTTAACTGCATAATGACCAACTGGTTCGAGCGCTTTGATATTAACGGCTTTCTTATGGGTAACCAATATTGGATTACCATGACGCTGCACTTCTGCAGATGGCGAGAATACCCGTAACATTTCACAGCTAATATTGTAGGTTTGGCCGTTATCGAACGTCACTTCGAGTAACTTAGATTGGCGCTTAAGTTTAATGCCAGTGACAGTTGGCGTTGATTGGGTCATGGGAATACCTATAAAAAAAGGATTAACGCTAAATCGCAGATTATCATCATACGCGACTTTGCTGTTAATCCTATTGTTGAAACGTGCATTCGTGATGTTTATTCATATAGAAAAGGTCACGAGCCTCCCATCAGTCATAATCAAATGGGAGGACGCTTGATTCAAATAATGATTATAAAATGAAGCGACTTAAGTCTTCATCTTGTACTAAGGTATCAAGATGGTCATTGACATAGTCAGCATCAATTACAAAGGTGGAACCTGATTTTTCAGAAGCATCATAGGAGATATCTTCCATCAGCTTTTCCATCACAGTATGTAAACGGCGAGCACCAATATTTTCAGTACGCTCGTTCACTTGCCATGCGGCTTCAGCAATACGTTCAATACCTGACTCAGTAAACTCTATAGTGACACCTTCAGTGTTCATGAGGGCAATACTTTGCTCAGTAAGTGACGCAAATGGCTCGGTTAAAATACGTTTAAAATCGGCAGCCGTTAGGGCATCTAACTCAACTCGAATCGGTAAACGGCCTTGAAGCTCTGGAATGAGATCAGAGGGTTTAGACATCTGGAATGCACCAGAGGCAATAAACAAAATATGGTCGGTTTTGACCATACCGTGCTTAGTCGACACAGTACAACCTTCAACTAATGGCAGTAAGTCACGTTGCACACCTTCACGAGACACGTCGGGGCCTGAACTTTCGCCGCGTTTACAGATTTTGTCGATTTCGTCTAAAAACACAATGCCATTTTGCTCAACCAGCTCTATCGCTTGCTCTTTCAAGTCTTCTTGATTGACCAGCTTAGCGGCTTCATCTTCAACGAGCTGCTTGTAAGCATCTTTAATTTTAAGCTTTTTGCGCTTAGAGGTGCTTTGACCAAGATTTTGAAATAACCCTTGTAACTGGTTGGTCATCTCTTCCATGCCTGGAGGCGCCATAATCTCAACACCTACTTGAGGTGCCGCTATGTCGATTTCAATTTCTTTGTCGTCTAATAAGCCTTCACGCAGCTTTTTACGGAAAACCTGACGGGTGCTCGAGTCATCTTTTTTGTCGGTATCCCAGTCATCTTTCGGCTTAGGCAATAACGCATCTAAAATGCGTTCTTCGGCAAGCTCTTCGGCACGATAACGGCATTTTTTCATCTGCTGTTCGCGAGTCATTTTAACGGCAGAATCGGTCAAATCACGGATGATTTGTTCCACTTCTTTACCGACATAACCGACTTCAGTAAATTTTGTTGCTTCAACTTTGATGAACGGCGCGTTAGCCAATTTGGCTAAACGACGGGCAATTTCTGTTTTACCCACACCGGTTGGGCCGATCATTAAAATATTCTTTGGCGTGACTTCATGGCGCAATGCAGGCTCAAGCTGCATGCGGCGCCAGCGATTTCGCAGTGCGACGGCTACCGAGCGTTTGGCATTTTGTTGGCCAATAATGTGTGCATCTAGTTCGTGAACAATTTCACGTGGAGTCATTTCAGACATAACTGTTCCTTTATTAACGCTCGAATTAGTAGTCTAACTTTTCGATAGTTTTGAATTGGTTGGTGAATACACAAATGTCACCTGCAATTGTCAGTGATTTCTCTGCAATATCTTCTGCACTTAACTCGGTATTTTGCAGTAGTGCTAAGGCCGATGCATGGGCATAGTTGCCACCAGAACCGATAGCAATAAGATCGTACTCAGGTTGTACCACATCACCGTTACCGGTAATAATGAGTGATTCTTGAGCATCGGCTACCACTAGCATAGCTTCGAGTTTACGTAGCATTTTGTCGGTGCGCCAATCTTTGGCTAATTCGACAGCAGACTTTAATAAATGGCCTTGATGCATTTCGAGCTTAGCTTCAAAGCGCTCAAAAAGAGTAAATGCATCGGCAGTACCGCCAGCAAAACCAGCTAGTACTTTATTGTGGTATAGGCGGCGCACTTTACGGGCATTGCCTTTCATCACGGTATTGCCTAGAGACACTTGGCCATCACCAGCGATGACGACTTGATTATTGCGGCGAACGGATACGATAGTAGTCACGGTAAATCCTCTTCCTAATACATCAACGGCTCATTAGGGTGAATGCAATTGTTGATTGTTAAAATGGATATGGGGCCAAAATGCTAAATATCAAGCGATGGTTAACAAAAAGCCCTGTTCGAATGAACAGGGCTAATATGAGATAAATGTTATCAGCAGACTTGTGGTGTTATTCCCATAACCAAATAATGCAGCCATTTAAACCTGCGCTTTGCATCTTATGCCGGTTATGTTCTGCCTCGCGTTTGTTTGGATAAGGCCCTAACACTACTCGATACCATATTCCGTTGGTGCCTTCACTACGACGAACTTGCGCTTCAGCACCTTGGAAGGCGATTCTGGCTTTCATTTCATTTGCTTGCGATTCTTGTCTAAACGATCCGCATTGCATTTGATAGATACCACTTGAAACCACTCCAGACTGAGGCAAGTCAATTTCAACTTGCTTGTTTTCAAGCTCCTCTAGATAAGTCCATTCTTCTTGTGGCTTAGGTGGTAATGCATTTGGATCTTTCTTAACCACTTTTTTAGGTGCATCTGCGGCGACGGCCTGTACGGTTTTCTTTTTCGGTTGCTGAACCGGCTCACTTGTTACTGGTGAGTCAGAGCTACCATTAATCGACCATAAAAAGTAACCAAAGCCGCTCAATAATGTGAGTATCACAAACACAGCAAAATAAGGAAAAGAGCGTTTAGGTGCTTTTTTTCGTTGTGGCGCGCGGGCTTTTGCGCCCGCCCGAGGTTTGCGATTTGCGTAGTCACGACTCATGATTACATCCGCTCTAGGGTTTCAATGCCAAGTAGTGACAAGCCCGTTTTTAAGGTCTTTGCGGTTAATTGCGACAACAATAAACGGCTTTGTTTTTCGGCTTCAGTTTCGGCAGCCAATACTGGACAAGCTTCATAAAAACTCGAAAATTCGCTAGCAAGCTCATAAAGATATCCACATAGTACATGTGGTAAGCCTTTGTCTGTCATGCGAGTTAATACTTCACCAAACTGGGCTAATTTAGTGCCTAAGTCTTTTTCTTTTTCATGTTCGAGCACAATCTTAGCTTGGCTAAGGTCAATATCTGCCGCACGCTTGAAAATACCGGCAACACGTGTGTAGGCATATAATAGATAAGGTGCAGTATTGCCTTCAAAACTGAGCATTTGCTCAAAGCTGAAAATATAATCGCTGGTTCTGTTTTTAGATAGGTCTGCATACTTAACCGAGCTGATCCCAACTACGCGAGCAATTTCAGTAAGGGTCGCTTCATCCATATCTGGGTTTTTGCTACGAACAAGTTCAAGTGCTCGCACATCGGCTTCATCAAGTAAATCAACTAATTTAACTACACCACCAGAACGAGTTTTAAAAGGGCGTCCATCTGCACCGTTCATGGTGCCAAAGCCTGTGTGCTCTAGTGACATTTCTGGGCGTACAAATTTAGCTAATTTGGCGAGACTAAACACTTGCTGAAAATGCAGTGCTTGGCGTAAGTCGACAAAGTACAACGCGCGATCGGCTTTTAGTACGTTTGAACGATAACGCATGGCAGCAAGGTCTGAAGTTGCATATAAATAGCCACCATCAGCTTTTTGGATGATAACAGGAAGAGGTTCGCCCTCTTTGGTACGAAATGCTTCTTGGAACACCACTTTAGCGCCATTACTTTCGTCCAACAAACCTTGGGCATCAAGATCGCTAACCACTTGAGCAAGGTCGGCATTATAGGCGCTTTCGCCGTGCACATCGGCGCGGGTTAAGCTAACCCCTAAACGTTTATAAACATCATGGCAGTGGCTTAATGAAATATCGTTAAACTCGCGCCATAATTTATTACAGTATTCGTCACCAGATTGTAAAGCGACCACGAGTTGACGAGCACGAGTGGCAAATTCAGTCGACTCATCAAAACGGACTTTAGCTGCGCGATAAAAACTTTCTAAGTCAGACAATTCCATTTTGGCTTGTTCGCCATTGGCTGCGCGTAACTCTTCCATTAGTGCCAGTAGCATACCAAACTGAGTTCCCCAGTCGCCTACGTGGTTTTGACGGATCACTTTATGGCCTAAAAACTCAAGCGCGCGCACTACGCTGTCACCAATAATGGTTGAACGTAAGTGACCGACGTGCATTTCTTTGGCTAAGTTTGGCGAAGAATAATCAACCACGATCGTTTGCTTAGGCGGTAATATCACGCCTAGGTGGTCACTGTTTAGCGCTTGTTGTAGCTGATTAGCTAATGCATTGTCATCAATAAAGAAATTAATAAACCCTGGACCAGCAATTTCTACTTTGGCCACATAAGATGATGCAGGCAAAGTATCAATGATCAGCTGTGCCAACTCGCGAGGGTTCTTTTTAGCTACTTTGGTTAGCATCATTGCCAGGTTAGTCGCTAAGTCACCATGACTTTTATCTTTAGTGCGATCGACCTGAATGCGGGCTTGAAAATCAGCCGGCACAATCCCTTGCTGTTTGAAGGATTCGATGGTTTGTTCTAGTAAAGATTCAATATGTGATTTCATGGGCTTTTGCTTGCACTAATTCGTTAAATGAATGACATGACGGAACCGCATATTTTAGCCGTTTATAGGGGGTGATTGCTATCTGCTTTAACGGAAATATTGGTTTTTTTATGTTGATTATGAACCTAAGTGAAGTTTATCACTGGTATAAGGTCGGTTTACTTCCCGTACAGCAGGCGATTACATCAAATCCTGTGGGTCACGATCGATACTCCAGCGACAACGTTTACTTTCTGGTATTTGTTCAATAAGCGCTAAAACCCGTTCAAATTCGGTTTGTAAACGCTGCCGACTTTTGGCTTGCAGTATTAATTGGCGGCGGTATTTGCCTGCTTTACGATCAAGCGGTGCCGGAATTGGACCAATAATTTCAAAGTCTTTATCTTGGGGGAGTAGTTCGCTAGTGCGTGTTAAAAAAGCATCAGCATCTTCAGCTAAATGTGCTTCAGCGCGAATTAATACCATGTGCCATGCCGGTGGTAATAATGCTTGTTGACGTTCTTTTAGCTGACTACGAGCAAACTCACCATAACCGCGTTTCAACAGGTCACGCAAAATTGGGTTATCACTTTGATGGGTTTGCAGGAGTACTTTACCGGGTTTATCAGCGCGGCCAGCACGACCCGATACTTGGGTGTATAGCTGGCCAAATCGTTCTGGTGCGCGAAAGTCTGCACTAAACAGGGCGCCATCAACATCAAGTAAACCCACTAAGGTGACATCAGGAAAGTGATGACCTTTTGCCAGCATTTGCGTGCCAACGAGGATTTTATATTTACCCATGTGTATGCCTTGCAACTGCTGCTCAAGTGAACCTTTACGCCGCGTGGTGTCGCGGTCTATTCGCACTACAGGATATTTGGGAAACAGTTTTACGATTTCTTGTTCCAGTTGCTCGGTACCTAAACCATGGCCCATTAGCATAGTGCTGCCGCATTGGTGGCATTGGCGCGGAATAGCGTATTGATTACCGCAATGATGACAACATATTTCGTTTAAGCCCTGATGGACGGTAAAAAAGGCATCACAGCGATCACATTCATGTAAATGACCACATTCATGACACAGTAGCGCGGGCGCAAAACCACGGCGGTTTAAAAATAGCAGCACCTGATTACCCGCATCAAGGTGCATGCGCATTTCGTTAATTAATGATGCTGACATCCCCGCTTTTAGGGGTTGCGAAGTAATATCAATAATACCTTGTTTCACTTTTTGCGCTGCGCCAGCGCGCTCACTTAATTCAAGGTGATTATAGCGTCCGGATAAGGCATTTTGTAAGGTTTCTAATGATGGCGTTGCTGAACCTAAAACCACCTGAATATCTTCAAGGTGTCCCCGCATTACGGCTAAATCTCGGGCGTGATAGCGCACACCTTCTTGTTGTTTAAAGCTACTGTCATGCTCTTCATCAAGAATAATTAACCCAGGAAAAGCCATGGGAGTAAAGAGTGCTGAGCGAGTGCCAATAATAATTGCCGCTTCACCGACACGAGCCTGACGCCAAGCTTCTAGGCGTTGATTATCGGTTAGGCCCGAATGGATCACGGCGACATTGACTTCGAAACGGCGTTTGAAGCGATTAATGGTTTGCGGGGTTAAGCCTATTTCAGGCACAAGAATGAGCGCTTGTTTACCTTGTTGTAAAATAGTCTCAAGCAAGGCTAAGTAAACTTCAGTTTTACCTGAGCCAGTAATCCCTTCTAATAAAGTGCAATGAAAACCTTGCTGCTGAGTGAGTACCGATACTGCGACAGCTTGCTGTTTGTTAAGCTTGTGGGGTGATTCATTCATGATCAGTTGTTGACGCCAACTTAAATCATGGCAGAGCACTTTTTCTTGCCGTTCAATCCAGTGTTTTTGTTCTAATGCTTTTAATGCCGCTTTGCTTAATTGTTGAGTGGTGAACTCATCATGGCTGATGGGATTTGCCAGCAATAACTCGTGCAGTTTTTTTCTGTGCCGGAGCGCGTGTTAATACGCTAGGATCAGCATTGCGTCCTTGCGGGCTTAAATGATATTCAACCACGGCTTGTGGCGTTGCTTCTAAGCCTTTTCTCAATGCCACTGGCAGCGCTTGGCTGAGCATTTGTCCTTGAGTGGTAAAGTAATATCGGGCGGCCCACAGGGTTAATTTATATAGCGAATCAGGTAACAATGGGGCATCATCTAACACAGCTGTAACAGATTTTATTTGATGGGGTGCCAAGTCACAGCTGTCTGTAATTGCGGTTATTAAGCCAATGAGTTGTTGAGAGCCAAACGGAACTTTGACCCTAAGTCCTATTTGTAATCCCGCTTGCTGCTGGTCTTTTACGCGGTAACTAAAGTTTCTGCGTAATGGGACGGGTAAGGCAACTTCAACAAACACGGGCATAAGGTTTCATCATTTTCAATTCTGTAGTGGATTGCGGATCAGTTTACCTCTAAGTGTCATCAAAGAGATAGGGCAACATATATGCGTAAAGGACTTATTGAGGCTATTATCCTAGGGTTTGGATTATTGAGCTATATTGCTACAGCAATGGCTCAGGTTAATCATGTCAGTATTAATAGTCGTCAATTTGAAGTAAATCATTTACCGCAATTAAAAGTTAATGTGGTGGCACAAAATGATGATGTGTCGCGATTAGGATTTTATATCCGCCAGTTAGAGAATAACAAGGTTGAGCAGCAAAAGTTAACGGTGCAAGCCATTAATCACTTTTTACTCCAGCTTAATGGTAGCGAGATCATCAGTGACTCAAATGCGCAGTTAATTATTACTGAAGCCACTTCGACAGGAGCAGTCACCTTGGCTGTTGTGGCTATTTTTGATGCGCCATATTCGCTCAATGGTGCAAAGATAGCTGTCAACAGTGAACATCGGCCAATACCTGACGCTAATCTGCCAGTAATGAGTACTTCCAAACATCAGCAAATTGATCATCGCGTGGCTCAAGTGCCATCGGTGCCATCATCAACTATCGGATCTACTCAACAGGCTAACTGTTTACTTGAACGTGATAATAGTGACACCTTATGGCGAATCGCTAATCGTTATAAACAACAGTGGAATACGAGCGTTTACGGTGCGATGTTAGCTATATTTGAGGCGAATTTATTGGCATTCTCTAAGCAAAAAATCCACTTGTTACTTAAAGATGTACCATTGAATTGCCCATCAACAATGATTTTGGCGCAATATGATAATAAAGCGGTCGACAAAAAAGTATTTGAAGCGATTGAGGCAAAACATGCCACGCAATAAGTTTGATGCTGATCATCCGTGATAAAAACGCTTATGTAGTCGAGTATTTGCTTTTTCTGTCAGTAATTAGTTGCAGCAAATTATGTTAGTTTATATAGTTGCACATGTTAATATTTGTGATGTTGGGCAGTTAAAAATTACCAAAGTAAACAACAATAATAATAAATTATAGCGTGATAAACGTAGTATTAACACATTAACAGTCAGTGTATAAATGCACAAAGTATCATGATTGTTACAGCGTAACTGTATGCTGTATGGAAGCGGTTTATAATCGAAAGGATTGTATTGATGAAACGCGTTAAGATGCTAACAATATTAGCATTACTTGCAATTAACAGTATTTCAACTGTGATCGCTGAAGTCAGTCATATCAGTATTGATACCATTCCATTTGAAAGTGGCCAAACACCTAAATTAACCGTGAATGTTATAACCGATCACCATGATTTATCGCGGCTGACGTTTTACTTACGCCAAATTTATAAAGACAATATCGTGCTAGAAAAGCTTGATGTTGAGCGACGTGATAATGATGTCCTTGTATTAACGGGTACTGAAAAAGTCCGCGATCAAGATGCGGCATTAATTGTATCGGAATTTCGCAATGCTAAATGGCTACAATATTCCCCTGTAGCTTTATTTTCTAAAGTTGTTGCCCAGAGTAAGCACCAGCCAGTAGCCATAAAAACGATGAAGTCGTCTGCGGTATTATCAACATCAAAACCTGCGCCAATAAGTGATAAGGCCATTGTTATACCTCAAGTCGCGACAACGCAAAAAAATCTGAGTGATTGCCAGATTAATCAGTTAGCGAGTGATACCTTATGGAAAATAGCGGTGCGCTATCATAAGCAATGGGATGCAAATATCTATGGCGCAATGCTTGCCCTTTATGAAACCAATCCATCTGCATTCTACCAAGATAAAATTAGCCAATTAAAAGTCGGGAGCGCATTACGTTGCCCATCAGTAGAGATGCTATCGCGCTATCAAAATGTTGCTGCAGATAAAGTAACATTTGATAATGTAGTGGCCAGCCAAGGCGATAAGTCTCAACAAGTATCAGCTTCAGATTTGCCTGTTACTGCATCCATGGAGATGCTGCAAGCAACACAGATCGTTGATTCGCTTAATGCCGACAGTAAAGAATTAGAGAGTAAGCAACTGCTGGCTGCCATTCATGAAACACAAACGCTGCCTCAGCCCATTCTGGTTAATGTTGAAACCAAGCTGACACTAGCCGAAACCGATCGGCAAAGTCCTGCACTGAATAAGTCCTGTTTACTTGATAAATTGCCTCAAGATACCTTATGGCGGGTTGCTGATCGTTATTACCGACAATGGCAAATCAGCGTATTTGGTGCGATGCTGGCGATTTATGATGCCAACCCCAATGCGTTTGCTAATCAGAAAATATACTTACTGATGTCTGATAGCCGTTTAAAGTGCCCATCTGAGGAGATTGTGCAGCAATATCAAAATTCATCTAATGCCCAAGCTACTTATGATGAGCTAGTGTTGTCGCACAAGTCTTCCTAGTACTGTGTAGAAATTCTACTTGTTTGTGTACCTGAGACCCTGTATTATTCCGCGCCTAAAACATATTGTTATTAACTGCATGTGGTGCTCAACTTCGGGTTGGGAGAGCGACATGGCCTTCAATTTAAGGTACTCCAAATGAAAACAGGTATACACCCAAATTACGCTGAAATTACTGCAACTTGTACTTGTGGTAACATCATCAAAGTGAACTCAACTGCAGGTAAAAACCTACACTTGGACGTATGTGGTGCATGTCACCCATTCTACACTGGTACTCAGAAAGTTGTTGATACTGGTGGTCGTATTGACAAGTTCAACAAGCGTTTTGGTATGCTTGGTAAAAAGTAATTGCATTGCAATTGACTTGAATAAGGCGCCTTCGGCGCCTTTTTTATTTTCTACAACTAGCATAATTCCATTTCTTAACCTGAGTTATCCTAAAATAGTGTTGTGCTGAGGCGGAAACTAATTTTTTAGTAGTAAACAATGTAAAAAAGCATAAACAGCGCTTTATTGTTATTTAGACAAAATAAACTGCAAATATCGTCGTCTTTATCCGTTTATTATCGTAAATCTTGTTATTTTCCTACACTTTTAACTTATTGATTTATATATATTCATATTCAATTAGTTAGATTAATAAAACCTAGCCTCTATTCTTACTCACAACACCTCCTATCATTGAGTTTTTGATTTATATCGTTTCAGTATTAGCGTATTGTTATTAAAATTTTAGAGGGTTAGCAAGGTGCTAATTGATGGGCTCCTTACATCATCCTCTCCTTCATATATAGCGTATTTCAGGATGTATACAATGTCAGATATTCGTCAACAAGCTCTGGATTATCATGAATTTCCAGTACCAGGGAAAACGGCTATTTGCCTAACTAAACCTGCTCAATCAAGTCACGATCTTGCTTTAGCATACAGTCCCGGTGTTGCAGAGCCTGTTAGAGAGATCGCTTCTAATCCTGAAAATGCTTATCGATATACCAATAAAGGTAATACCGTTGCGGTTATTACCAACGGCACTGCTATTTTAGGGCTAGGGAATTTAGGTCCATTGGCGTCAAAACCTGTGATGGAAGGCAAATCATTACTATTTAAACGTTTTGCGAATATTGATTCGGTTGATATTGAAGTGAAACATCGCACTACTGAAGACTTTATCAATACTGTTGAGTCGATTGCCGATACGTTTGGTGGCATTAATTTAGAAGACATCAAGGCGCCTGAATGTTTTGAAATTGAACAAGAGCTGATTAAGCGCTGTAATATTCCTGTGTTTCATGATGATCAACATGGCACCGCTATTGTTACGGCTGCAGGTATGTTGAATGCCCTCGAAATTCAGGGCAAAAATTGACGATGCTATCTTTGTTTGTTTAGGTGCCGGTGCTGCTGCCATTGCGTGTATGACAATGATCGTTAAATGTGGTGCATTACGTGAAAATGTTTATATGCTCGACAGACAAGGCGTTATCCATACCCGCCGTGAAGATTTAAATGAATATAAAGCCTTATTTGCCAATAATACCGATAAACGCACTCTGCAGGATGTAATAAAAGATGCCGATGTATTTTTAGGGTTATCGGGGGGCGGATTTATTAACCGCGGATGATATTGCGTTAATGGCACCTAATCCGGTGATTTTTGCCTGTTCAAATCCTGATCCTGAAATTAAACCTGAATTAGCTCATAACATTCGTAAAGACCTCATTATGGGCACGGGTCGAAGTGACTATCCAAATCAAGTCAATAATGTATTGTGCTTCCCGTTTATCTTTAGAGGTGCACTTGATGTGCGCGCTGCGGTCATTAACGATGAGATGAAGTTAGCGGCTGTTTATGCTATCGCAAACCTCGCGAAAGAGCCGGTTCCAGCAGAGGTATTGGCTGCTTATCCCAATGTGTCATCGTTGAGCTTTGGTGCTCAATATGTACTGCCAAAACCAATGGACCCAAGATTATTGCCGCTGGTTGCTCGAGCAGTATCGCAAGCTGCGATTGATTCTGGTGTGGCTAAAATCACCACATTACCGACAGAATATAAGGTATAAGCTGCTCGGGACTGGGTATCTGATGCTGCTCTGAGTCTGAATGAATTCATCGCATGATTAACGTAAGGGGCTTGGCCCCCTTTTTTTTAGCTATCATACCCGTATAAGTAAAAACGATTAGTGAACTTGTTGGCACAATGGTTATACTGGATGAAAATTAACTTGTTAATAAAATAAGTAAATCCAGCAGGATAGCGGATAAATGAAGCTTACCAAGATCCTTACCAAAAAACTGACTAGCTTTTGGCTGCTTTCATTGGCTGCGGTGGCCTTTGTGTTTTTACTGTGCGCGGTAATGGGTTTTACTCAGTTAACCTATACTTTTCAGCAGCAGAAGGTGGCTGAATTAGAGGCCATGTTAGTTGCTGACTATCAACAACATGGCAATAAACAATTTTCTACTTGGTTACCCCCTTTACTGACTGCTTATAAGGCGGTTGATTTTTCCTTGTCGCATAACAGTCAATTAATTTATCAATTTCATCATGAGCAAGCCTCTGCATCTAAAAGTAGTTTAACTCTTTATAAAAGCTCGCTAAGTAAAGGGCAGTTACTCATGACGATGACTTTACCGCCACCATTTTCGTTACGTAATTTTGGCTGGCATGAGCTCGTTATTCTGCTTATTGGTTTTACTAGCATCGGTTTTTTTGTCCGCTTTGGCTACGGTTGGTATTCCAGAGAGCTCGATGGGATAGAGCAACTCGCCCAGCGCAGTAAGCTCATTCTCGATGGTCATTTAAAACAAGCTGCCGATGTACCTACTAACGGTAAGCCTCGAATGATTAATCGTGCCATCAGTAAATTACTTGCTGAACTCGATGATGCTCATAAAGAACGCGGCCGTTTAGATCAATTTATCCGTAAAGATACTTTTTTAGACAAACAAACCCAAATTGGTAATCCTATATTTTTTCAAAACCGTCTTGATGGATTAAGTCACCATCAAAAAATGGTTGCCCATGGTGTATTGATGCTCATTGAGTTTGATGATGTTGATTTAGTGGAAGACCAATACGGTGAAGGTGGCGTTAAGGCCATGCTTTCATTGACTACAGAAGCCATTACAGCGGTATTAATGCAATATGAAGACAGTATTTTTGCGCGGCGTAGCTACTCACAATTAGCCATTGTTGTACCGCAGTTATCTTTGCTTGAAGCCGATCAGTTAGCGCAGCGAATACTCAAAACCTGCATCGCATTGCCTTTTTATGGCATTGGTAATCCTGATAATTTCTTTCATTTAGGATGTGCTTTTTTTAAAGCTGGCGATCTACAGTTACAGCTTGTTGAAGAAGCTGAGATGGCCCTCCGAGCGGCACAACTTCAACGAGTTAATAACTGGTTCATGTACGATAAAGGTGCACTCGATGAGCAAATCGCCAAAGGCTCTGTTCGATGGCGCAGTTTTATTGAAAATGCATTGGTATCAAAACGATTTTTCACCTTACAACAAGCCATTGTAGATAGTGATAATCAAATTATGCACTATGAGATTTTTAGTCGTGCCCGAGATTTACAGGGTAATGATGTGCGCGCCACTCTGTTTATTCCAATGGCTAATAAATGTGGATTGATGCCGCAGATTGAGCGACAAGTATTGGAACAAGTACTTTTTAGGCTAATGTCTGACAACACATCAAGCTACAGTATCAACTTGAGTCTTGATAGTTTGACCAGTAGAGCATTTGTTCGCTGGTTACAATCGACTTTATTAGAGCATCGACCCTTAGCCGCGCGACTGATTTTTGAGGTATCTGAAGACATTATTGTTAAAAATCAGGAAAATACCTCACTAGTTAAGACTCTGGATATGCTGAGGAAAATGGGCGCTAAATTGGCTGTAGATAATGTTGGTCAATCTGTTGTCGGGACTCACTATATTCAGGAGTACCATTTTGATTTAGTGAAATTACATCGCTCTATTGTACGCCGAGTCCATCAACGTTCCGAGAATCAATTATTCATCCGCAGCCTAATTGGCGGCCTTTATCGAGCCGAAGTGAAAGTGATTGCTGAAGGCGTTGAATGTTTCGAAGAATGGCAAACGTTAAAAATTCTCGGTGTAAGTGCTGCACAAGGCGAGTTTTTAGAGCAAAGATCTGAAGTTTAGGTGTTAAAATGCTATGTTTGCTGTAATTGATTGGCCTTATACCTTGTTTATCAAAAGATTACTCTCTATCTTAAACGCATATACACTTTGTTAATATATGGTTTGGTTGTTAGTTATTTGTTGCTTTTGCGTTATTATAGCTTGGTTTTTTATCGATGTGACTGGTGACACTGGCAATCAAGGTTAAGCAGATTGCCTTAACGTTAGATGCTTAAATAGTAGAGTCATCGTGTCGTTTTTTGATGACATGTCTCTAATACCAATTCTATGAATGAGTGATGTTACATACTTAATATGTTAGCGAATATGGGCAACGCAATGAACAATGGTTTTTTGAGTAAACTCGCCTTTTGGCAAACATCACAGTTGATGGGTAGTGTAGGCGTATTTATCGCCGATAATTCATTATGGGCTTGTAAACTCCAACAAGGCCAATTAGCACCTGTTATTAGCCAGTTTTTAGTACCAAAAAATAATTGGTCTCAAGCCTTTGAAGCACTAAAAAGCCAGTTTGGTCGAGTTCGAGTGCAATTAGTGCTGTCACATCAGTATTATCAATTGTTACAAGCTGAAAAACCGAATGTTGAGCCAGATGAAGTGACTCAAGCGTTGATCTGGTCTGTGAAAGATATGGTGTCAGAACCTGTGGCCAATATCCATTTAGATTATTTTGAGTCTAGTTTTATTGTCAGTTCAAAAGTGAATGTCGTGGTCAGCAGTCGACAGTTTCTAGCTCAATTGGCCAGTGCTTGTGATGCCAATGGATTAGACGTTGCTGGTATCAGCATTGAAGAGTTGGCATTAAGCCATGTTTTAGTTAACGACAATATGGCCCACATGCTGGTGGCTCATTTGCCTGAGCAAGAATTGTTGTTATTAATTGTTAAAGCTGGCGAAGTATTGATGCAACGTCGCGTCAGAGGCTTTAATCATCTGTATAAAGCAACTTTAGAAGAGTTGAAACATGGCTTAGCCGATAATCTCAGTTTGGAGATCCAACGGTCTATGGATTATTTTGAAAGCCAATTACGTCAGGCACCTGTGGGATCCATTAGCATATTGGCAGATGGTGACAATTCATCATTAGCTAATCTCGTTGGTGCTAACTTTAATCAAAAAGTGCTTGCTGTTGCCCACGACGGCGTATCGAACTTACTCGCTCAGTTAGCGTTACAGGAATTAACGCGAGGTGAAGTGTGATAAAAACCGCGGTTAATTTATATACCACTGATCTACTGCCTAAAAAACAAAAGCTAACCTTTGCAAGAATGATGTTGGCTTTGGGCTTATTCTCAGGATGCTGTGCACTACTTTATGCAATTGGTCTGTGGCATAGCCATGATTTGCAAACCTTAAGTGAGCAGGTAAGCAGAGAGAGAAATCGTTTAAATGATCAAAAGACTCAGCTAGAACTGCAAATCGCTGCTCGTCAGCCTGATGCGAACTTAGTTGCAAAGGTCGAGCTTGAACAACAGCGCTTAGATCTTAAAAAACTGTTAAAAGATGAGCTAAGCCAGCGCAATACTCTGATTAGTCAAGGTTACTCCCCAATGTTAACTGACTTGGCAGCAGTGGCGGATGCCAATGTATGGTTGAGCCATATTACCATTGAACAACAAGATACTGATGTTCAGCGCATTGAGTTTGAAGGTTATGGGCGTAATCCACAGAGCATTCCACTGTGGATAGATAAACTAAAAACCACTTCAACGCTTAAGGGGTATGCGTTTTCAGCGATGACAATGGATCGCGGCGAAGCACAACCACTGGCGTTTAAATTAATCAGCCAGCCCATTGCTAAGGAGCTCGCACAATGAAGCAGCAATGGCTTGTATGGTCGTCAAAATTTAATGAGTTAAGTCAACGTGAGCGTACATTGATTATGTTCGCTTTATTTGTTGTGGTCGGCATGCTGTTGTTTATGCCATTAGAGTCGGTTTGGAAGCAGCAGCAAAGCTTGCAAACTCAGCTTAAAGGATTAGCACAAGAAAATTCAATTTCCTTACAACAAGTGGCTCTCTATGAAGAGCGTTTACAACTTGACCCTAATCAAGATTATCATCAACGGCTAAAGTTGATTACTGAACAAATGCAATTAGTTGATGCTGATCTTACTGAGCAAATGGTTGATATGGTTCCTGCGGACTACATGCCAACAGTATTAGCTAACCTGCTGGGTAATGTTAAAGGTGTATCGCTGATTTCATTTGCTTCCATAGCGCCTAAAGCCTTATTACAAGTGGGCGATGGCAGTAAAGTTAACCTTTACAGCCATGGTATTAAGCTGACGTTACAAGGCGACTACTTCGCGATTTTAGCGTTTATTAAAGCCGTTGAAAGTATGCCTGATAAATTGTACTGGAAGCGTTTAGATTATCGTGTTGAATCTCATCCAGATGCGTTAGTTGAATTAGAACTTTACACACTGAGTGTGAATAAGGACTTTATCAGTGTTGCAAAACAATATTAATGCCATGGCGTATGCATCCTGCCTAATGATGCTATTAATGTCAGCGGCGAATGCACAAACATTACGTGATCCGACCCTACCGGGTCAGGGGTTTGTGGCTGCGATAACCAAAACCGATAATCAATCTTTAGTGTTAAACAGTATTGTCAGCGGCCAGAATACCTATGCGGTGATTAATAACATCATTCTGTCGGTGGGTGACACAGTTAGTGGCAGTGGCTTACGAGTATCAAAGATTAATAAAGACTACGTCACCTTGTCAGATGGACGAAAACTTCAACTATTTAAGTCGATAACAGAGCGATAGGATAAGAATAAAAATGAATGTGATTAAATACGTTACTCCTCTGATGTCGCTGTGCTTAGTTGCTTGTCAAACGACGGATAGACCTGATCCACAAACCGCAAAAGCAGCCTTGAATGAGTCAAGACAACAAGCTGAAGCGGGTCAAACTATTATGCCACCCCCAGCGGCAATGCCTGAAGATGTTCAGCGTGAGCTTAATGGCGATAATACACTGGGCCAAGCGGCAAGAGCCCTTCCTGCTGAGCGTCGTTTTGACGTATCAGCAAACGAAGTTGATGCCAGAGTATTTTTCCCCAGCTTAGTCAAAGACACCCCATTAAGTGTGGCGGTTCATCCGGATGTGCAAGGCAACATTTCATTATCATTAAAAGCGGTCACCTTGGCAGAGGTTATTCAAGTCGTTGAAGATATTTACGGTTATGAAGTTAAGCGTGAAGGGCGTATTTTACGTGTTTATCCCGCGGGAATGAGAACCGAAACCTTTCCCTTAAATTATATCTATATGCAGCGTGAAGGTTTGTCATTAACCTCCGTGAGCTCAGGGCGCATTTCAGATCAAAACAATAATTCAAGCAATGGCAGTAATGGCAGTAACAATAGCAATAGCAGCAGTAACAGTAGTAATAGTTCAAATAGTAATAGTGGCAATGGTAATGCTAATAGCAGTGATAATACCAATGGTACTTTTATTCGCTCAACCACTAAGACGGATTTCTGGGGTGAATTACAAGCCACATTAATGTCTATCATGGGTGAAACCGGTGGCGGGCGACAAGTTGTAGTCACTCCTCAAGCCGGTCTGGTTACCGTTCGAGCTTTTCCTGATGAGTTGCGTCAAATTCGAAGTTTCTTACAAATAGCAGAAAGCCATCTACAGCGCCAAGTCATTTTAGAAGCAAAAATTATTGAAGTAACCTTATCGGATGGTTATCAGCAAGGGATCCAGTGGGAGAATGTCTTAGGTCACGCTGGTAATACCAACATTAACTTTAGTACTTCAGCAGGACAGGGGCTAAGTAATGCGATTACGTCTGCCATTGGCGGAGTAACATCGATTAATTTCACTGGAAGTGATTTTAGTTCCATCATTAATTTGCTCGATACTCAAGGTGATGTAGATGTGCTGTCAAGTCCTCGAGTCACCGCATCGAATAACCAAAAAGCAGTGATTAAAGTCGGTAATGATGAATACTTTGTCACGGACGTTTCATCCACCACAGTGGCAGGTACTACTCCGGTAACCACGCCACAGGTTGAACTCACGCCATTTTTCTCTGGTATTGCTTTGGATGTGACCCCGCAGATTGATGAAGATGGCAATGTCATACTGCATGTTCATCCTTCGGTGATTGATGTGACCTCACAAACTAAAGAAATTAAAATCAGCGATTCAACCTTGGAGTTGCCATTAGCGCAAAGTGAGATCCGCGAATCGGATACCGTTATCCGCGCAGCATCTGGTGATGTGGTCGTGATTGGCGGGTTAATGAAGAGTGAGAATATTGAAACTGTGTCTAAAGTACCATTTTTAGGTGATATTCCTTTTCTGGGTGAAGCATTCACCAGCCGCAGTAAATCTAAAAAGAAAACTGAATTGATTATTATGTTAAAACCAACCGTGGTCGGTGGTGACACATGGAAGGACGAGTTAAAGCGCTCACAAGATTTGATTGAGCGTTGGTATCCTTCAAAGTAGTGATCGTTCACGTTTGGCGATTAGCATTTGCGGTTAACATTACAAGGGATAGCCGGTAATTATGTATTTGCAGCATTTTGGCTTAAGTCAGTTGCCCTTTACGCTGACCCCTAATACCGGTTTCTTTTTTGGGTTGGCGCCGCATGTGGAAGCGTTGCAAGTGCTGCAAACAGCATTAGAAACAGGTGAGGGTTTTATCAAGGTCACTGGAGAAGTGGGCACAGGTAAAACCTTAGTGTGTCGTAAATTGTTGAACGATTTACCCGCTCAATATCATAGTGCATATTTACCCAATCCTTATTTAAATCCTAAGGAGTTACGTTGGGCTGTGGCAGCTGAACTTGGTTTGTCTTTGCCAAATAAAGTCGATCAACAACAACTGACAAGACTTATCCATGAGCGTTTGTTAGCGTTAAATCATCAAGGATTTCATGTGGTATTGGTGTTGGATGAGGCGCAATCGTTACCGGATGAAAGTATTGAAGCATTACGGTTATTTACTAATTTAGAAACCGAAAATCGTAAGTTATTGCAAGTGGTGCTGTTTGGTCAGCCTGAATTAGATCAACGTTTAGCCCTACCTAAGTTTCGGCAGTTACGGCAACGTATTACCTTTAGCTATGATTTACGTCCGTTAACATGGGACGAAATACACGCCTATATTCGACACCGGCTAGCGGTTGCGGGTTACCAAGGACCAGAATTATTTACTGCCGCGGATATTAAGTGCATTGCTAAAGCTGCTCGGGGCATTCCGCGTTTGGTGAATATTTTGGCTCATAAAAGTTTATTGCTATGTTACGGCCAAGGTGAAAAAAAGGTCCGAACTCGGCATTGTTTGGCTGCGATAACCGATACGGAAGATATTAATTTACAACATAAAGTGAGTGTATCTCGGCTCAGCATCTTGCTCATTGTGCTCCTTGCTGCAGTGGTGTTGGTTATTGAGTTAAATAGTGACAGTTGTTGTGGTGAATGGGTGACACAAATAAGCGAGATTAAATGAGCATTATTATCAAGATGCTGAAAGATTTAGAGCAGCGTCAGCAGCCTGAAACAGATGATCCATCGACACAAGCTGTGGGTGAATTTGTGCGTCCTCAAATTCAATATCAAGCCGTTGCTAAATCACGTTCACCGCTTATTAGTCTCATTGTTGTTGCAGTACTATTGATACCTACTTTATGGTTTGGTGTATCAATGTATCGCCAAGCCAATATGCAAATCGCAAATCAATCTAAAGCAATCAGTGACGCTGCGAGCACAGACACTGAATCGTTAACGCTAAGCCAAGCACTTAATCATAACGACCTTGTGACTGAACCCTCTGAGTTAGCCTTAAATGCCAGCTCGACAATGACGCCTAAATCTATTGAAGCGTCAAGGCAGCCCGTCAGCGCCGATACTACTCAAGACAATATGCCTGTTACAAATGAAACATCATTAACCGATTTGACTCAAGTGGACATAGCATCAAAGGGTGACGCTGAGCAGATTGATACGTCTTCACCCTCGGCACAACAAGCTAGCGTGCAAGAGCCTGAAACGGTAAATAGTCACACCGTAGTCGCCGCCACAGTTGCTAGCAAAACCTCGTTAGATAAGATCAGTGTATCCAGCGCGAGTGAGCCGATACCTGATCAAATTGCATCCAACCAGATGGCACAGAACAATCCTGCATCAAATAATGCTGACACCGCTAAAGCCATAACTGCAAAGCAATCATCTGGCTCGTCTGAAGCAGCCGCTATTGATGAAAAACCTGCGCAGATGTCGGTAAAAGAGGTCGTTATTAGCAAGGTGCAAATGGCACAATTGCAATACCGTAAAGGAATGGATGCCGAGCAGGCTCGGCGACTTGATGATGCCGCCGGTTACTATTTAGAAGCGATTATTTTACAACCGAGCTTGCACAAAGCGCGTATCCAATTGGTTAAAATTTATTACGCACAAAATAATATGACTACTGCGATGGGATTACTCGAACGTGGCATCAGTATGTTTCCGCAACAATGGGAGTTTTATGTGATTTTGTCGCGGATTCAAACCGAAATAAAGGCTTATGATGCTGCATTAGCAACATTGGCGATGATCCCTGATAATTCAACTTGGGCTCGAGATAAATGGATAGCGCAAACCGATTTGGCCCAAACTTCGAAGAACTTTACCTTAGCAGAAGCGGCTTATCGTAACTTGTTGATATCCGAATCGACTCAATCTCGCTGGTGGATGGGGTTAGCTTATGCGCTCGATTCACAAACAAAATACTCGCAAGCCGCTCTGGCTTATCGTTCAGCATTAAGCTATGAAGGGTTATCGACTTCAGCCATGACATTTATTGAAAAGCGTTTAGATCAGCTAGGAGAAAACCGATGAAGCCTAAGTTAAAAATGCGGTTAGGAGATCTTCTTGTTCAAGAGCTGATTATTACTGATGTACAGCTACAACAAGCATTAGCGGAGCAGCGCAATTCAGGTAAAAAGCTTGGTCGTACACTGATTGATTTAAACAGTATTACTGAAGATCAGTTACTTAAGTTTTTATCTCAGCAACTTAATTTGCCATATTTGGATATTAGTCGTCGCCCAATTGCTGCCGACGTGGTCAATATTCTTCCTGAAGTACAAGCTAGGCGTTATCGTGCCTTAGTAGTAGAAAGTCATGCTGATCATGTGTTAGTGGCCATGAGCGATCCAGCCGACTTGCAGGCTATCGATAATATTGAAGTGTTAGTTGCGCCTAAACAGTTAATGATTGCCGTAGCGCCAGAACAACAATTACTCGATGCATTTGATAACCTCTACCGCCGCACCGGACAAATCGCCGAAATAGCCGGTAAGCTCGATGAAGAATATGCTGCTGATGACATGTTCGATTTGGCTAATTTAACCCAAAGTGATAGTGATAACGAAACCACAGTGGTCAAGTTATTACAGTCTATTTTCGAAGATGCGGTGCAAATGCGTGCGTCAGATATTCACATTGAACCCGGCGATAAAGTCTTGCGCATCCGCCAACGTATTGATGGTCAATTGCATGAAAACACCCTAAGCGAAGTTAATATTGCATCGGCACTAGTGTTACGGCTGAAACTGATGGCTGGGCTAGATATTTCAGAGAAACGTATGCCACAAGATGGTCGTTTTCATATGGAAATCAAAGGTCATAAAATCGACGTGCGGATGTCGACCATGCCAATTTATCACGGCGAATCTGTGGTGATGCGTTTATTAGATCAAACAACTGGACTGCGCACCTTAGATGAAACTGGCATGCCACCGCATATTGTGGCGCGAATTCGTAAACAGATTAAACGCCCTCACGGTATGTTGTTAGTGACCGGGCCAACGGGTAGCGGTAAAACCACCACTTTATACGGTATTTTAAGTGAGCTTAATACGGCTGACAGAAAGATTATCACCGTAGAAGATCCGGTGGAATATCAATTACCACGCATTAACCAAGTTCAAGTTAACCATAAGATTGGTTTAAATTTTTCCAATGTACTGCGTACCACTCTTCGCCAAGATCCCGACATTATCATGGTGGGCGAAATGCGTGACCAAGAAACCGTTGAAATTGGTCTTCGAGGCGCATTAACCGGTCACTTTGTATTGTCGACCTTGCATACCAATGACGCGGTGACCAGTGCGTTACGATTACTCGATATGGGCGCTGCCAGTTATTTGGTGGCGAGTGCACTGCGCGTTATTATTGCTCAGCGCCTTGTTAGGCGTGTTTGTCATAATTGCGCCATTGATTATCAGCCTTCCGCCGCAGAGCGCAGTTGGCTTAGTAGTGTGACTAAAAAAGATATTAGCAGCGCGACATTTAAAGTAGGCCGTGGTTGTCAAACCTGTAATGGTTCGGGGTATCGTGGCCGAATTGGTATTTTTGAAATACTTGAGCTTGATGACAACATGATTGACGCCATGCGTACTGGTAATCCTCAAGATTTTGCTCGTGCAGCGCTGCGCAGTCCTAATTTTATCCCACTGGCACATTCTGCGATGGAGTATTTATTCCTTGGTACGACAACACTCGAAGAAGTATCAAAACTGGTTGAAGATGTTAGTGAGTCGACAGTGCCGTTGTCGGAAGATTTGGTTAGTCAACAAGATATTGGGTTGTAACAATGCCAATATATCAATATCGAGGTCGTAACTCACAAGGGCTGGCTGTTAGTGCACAGCTTGAATCTGCTAATGAAAGTGCCGCTGCCGACGCTTTACTCTCTCGTGGAATTATTCCACTGGAATTACGTGAAGTAAAAAATAAGCAATCATTTTCAATGAGCTTATTTCGCAGTAAAGTGTCATTAGAAGAGTTACAAATTTTTAGTCGACAAATGTACTCATTAACTCGTTCAGGTATTCCCATTTTAAGAGCTATTGCTGGTTTATCTGAAACCACTCATTCCGATCGAATGAAAACAGCCTTAGATGATATTTCAGTTCAGCTTACTTCAGGTCGACCACTTTCTTCGGCAATGAATCTTCATCCAGATATATTTGATTCATTATTTGTATCGATGATCCATGTTGGTGAAAATACCGGTAAGTTAGAAGATGCCTTTATCCAGCTATCTGGCTATATCGAGCGTGAGCAAGAAACACGTCGACGGATTAAAGCGGCAATGCGTTATCCCATGTTTGTGTTGATCGCCATTACCATCGCAATGATTATTCTCAATATTATGGTTATCCCTAAATTTGCCGATATGTTCTCTCGTTTCGGCGCAGAGTTGCCATGGGCGACAAAAATATTAATTGGTACGTCTAATCTGTTTGTTAATTTCTGGCCTCATATGATAGTGCTATTAATTGCTGTGGTAGTGGCGATTCGGTATTGGCATCATTCCGAAAAGGGTGAGAAGCAATGGGATTTATGGAAACTGCATATTCCTGTGGTGGGTTCCATTATTGAGCGCTCAACGTTATCGCGTTATTGTCGCTGTTTTTCGATGATGCTCAGTGCTGGTGTGCCTATGACTCAAGCATTAAGTTTGGTCGCTGATGCGGTCGATAATGCTTATATGCATGATAAAATTGTCTCGATGCGCCATGGTATTGAATCAGGCGAGTCAATGCTCAGGGTATCTAATAGCAGTCAATTATTCACTCCGTTAGTATTGCAAATGGTGGCGGTGGGCGAAGAGACGGGTCAAATCGATCAACTATTAAATGACGCTGCTGATTTTTATGAAGGTGAGGTCGATTATGATTTAAAAAATCTGACGGCTAAATTAGAACCTATTCTTATTGCGTTTGTCGCTGGTATTGTCTTGATACTGGCACTGGGTATTTATCTGCCTATGTGGGATATGCTTAATGTGGTCAAAGGCGGTTAGCATATAATGCAAGTTATTCATTGGGTACTGGCATGTTGAGCCAACAAAAAGCAGATGATGACCTGATTAAAGTGTATGGGCGAGTCATTGCTATTGTGGTGGTGTTAGTACTGTTGAGTATTGTTGGCATACGTTCTTTTAATTCCACCTCCAATATAGGTGGCCGTGGTTTAGAGTTCGAACATAATCGTTTTTTAAATGTCTTAGCTATGGTGCGCAGTCAATGGTTAGCTTCCGGCAGGCCACACCGGATGCAATTATCTTGGCATAACAAGGTGCCTAATGTGACACCAAGTAAGGTCGCAGATGACAATCTTGATTCAGACTCACAAGCTGACACTATCAGAAATGATAAGATTAACGACGATTTTGATGCCGACTTAGTCGGTACCGATAACTGGGTGTCTTTATCTAACCAAGGTTGGCCAATTATTGATACCAATGATGTACAAGGTTGTGCACAGTTGTGGGCGCAGTTATTGGCCAATAATGTTCAAGAGCTCAATATTGCGGTAGATTATCAGTCTGATGATCATGTGTGTCGCTACTATTCAAATAACAAAGCCAGTTTGAGTTATCAGCTCCAGACGGGCAGAGTCATTTTTTTGATGAGTGACAGATAAAATTTGTATCATCCATGTTAAAATTTAAATAAGCTGCTAATATCAGTGAAGTTATCGCTGAACCAGTATGTATCCCTGTTGTAGGCACTATAGAGAAGAGTAAGATATTATGAAATTGAAACAACAAGGTTTTTCATTGATCGAGTTGGTCATTGTTATTGTTATTCTCGGTTTATTGGCTGCAACGGCAATTCCGCGTTTTTTGAATGTCACCGATGATGCTGAAGACGCCAGTGTCGATGGTGTTGCTGGCGGTTTAGCCACAGCGGTGAGTTTTGTGCGTGCACAATGGGAAGTTGATGGTCGTCGGAATAGTAATGTGATTTTAGACGGGACGAATGTGTCGTTAGATACGCGGTTTGGTTTTCCTACCGGGACCACCAATACCGATGCTACAGCCATGACAAATGAAGCATGTCAGGAAGTATTTAATGCAGTGTTGCAAAACGCACCTAGAAATGTGCTTTTTAACCAAGATGCTCGTCAACAACGTTACACCGTAAGAATGCAAAATGGTGTCGGTGGTTCATCTACGAGTATTGATGGCCAAGTCGTTGCAGGGCTTGATTTATGCGTTTATCATCAAGTTGCAACGTTAGCGCTTAACCAAACGTCGGGAGTCGCAACACCCACTCCAGATTTAGATACCGTCGGTGCAAACGGAATTACATACAATGCCGGTACGGGTCAGGTCGTATCATTTACTAACAACTAATTTGATTTACCCATTTATTTTTTATAGAGGTTACTTAATATGCAAAAGCAACAAGGTTTTACATTGATCGAATTAGTGGTTGTGATCATTATTCTCGGTATTTTAGCGGTAACAGCAGCGCCTAAGTTTATCAATCTTCAAGGTGATGCTCGCGTTTCTGCGTTATCAGGCATGAAAGCGGCAATTCAGGGCGCTAATACCTTAGTTTATTCAAAGGCTGCATTAGCTGGTAAAGAAAAGGGTGATGCTACTAATGGTACTGCGACATTAGATATTTCTGGTACAACCGACACAACTGATGATGTAAATATTGTTTATGGCTATATTAAAGCCGCAAAGACAGACTTAGAAGCCGCATTAGATGTAACATTTGCTGCTGGTGCTGATGGCGTTGCCGCTGTTACGGATCCAGTTACAGTTGCTGATTGGATTATCAAAGCCGATGATCCAGCTGCTGGCAGTGTTAAAATTTGGCAAGCCGGAGCACCTGCGGCATGTTCTTTTACTTATACTCAAGCAACTTCATCAGCAACTCCAGTGCTTTCTCAAGTTCCTGATGCATCAAATTGTTAATGAGTGTTAATAGAAAAAACCTGCTTAGGCAGGTTTTTTTTTGAATATTTTGAGTTAAAAAAGAGATTAATTGACTCACTTGGTTTTTCTGTAAAACGGTACAAGGTAATAAATAAACAGACAGTATTGGCTGTATTTGCCATACTAGATAAACTAGTATAAGTCTCTGACACTACTACGGTTTAATGCTGTTAGGTGTCGAAGTGTTCAACGTATACAATGAGGACATCACACTGTGAGTCAACAACGCAACATTCAGCTGGGGTTTACCTTAGTTGAATTGGTTACCACCATGATTGTGATTGGTATTATAGCCGTGACTGTGTTGCCACGTCTGTTGTCCGACTCTTCTTATAGCGCCTACAGTTTACGTAATGAATTTATCAGTGAATTACGTCAAGTCCAGCTTAAAGCAATGCAAAATACCGATCAGTGTTATCAAATTGATGTGACAGCAAGCGGGTATACTTTGCGCCATTTTAGCGGAAGAACTGCTAGCTTATGCACAAACCAAGTTCGCATAGAGCAATCACAAACCTTCAGCGGTGGTGCCCATATCGCGTTAGCCAGTAATGCGAGTCAGGCTTTTTCAATCACCTTTGACGAGCAGGGCCGTATGGTATCTCCAGCGTGTTCAGGTAATTGCTTTAATGCTGTTGCAGATGAAACCTTAGCTATTGCGGTTGAGTCAGAGGGGTATATTTATGCTCAGTAAGTCGCAATCGTGTCAACATGATCATCATCATCAACAACGCTTGCAACTATCTCGACGTCAGCGTGGCTTTACCCTGATTGAACTCGTTATCGGTATGATAGTGATTGGCATCGCGATTGTAATGATCACTAGCATGTTGTTCCCTCAAGCAGATAGAGCGGCGACGACATTACAAAGAGTGCGCTCTGCTGAGTTGGCTCATTCGGTTATGAATGAGATTTGGGGCAAGCGTTATGATCAAAATACCAATCCCAATGGCGGTGTTCCGGCGTGCAATGCTCCAACAGGCATTGTTTGTTCTGCGGCTCTTGGCAAGGATGGTGAAGACCGCGACGATTTCAACGATGTTGATGATTATGATGGGTTAGATCAAACACAAAACATGCTCAACTCAAGCCAAACCTATGCCCAAGCTTATCCCAATTATCGCTTGAACGTGTCAGTAGCCTATCTTGACTCGTCAACGCAGGCGCAAAAATTAATTACTGTAGACGTTACAACCCCTGCCAGTGAAGTGATCACTTACCAAGCGGTAAGGAGTAACTACTAATGCAGCAGTATCGCCATCCAAAAATAGCGGGATTTACCTTAATTGAAATGGTTACGGTTATTTTAATTTTAGGGATTATTGTGGTTGGAATAAGCAGTTTTGTTATTTTTGGTACCCGCATTTTTGTTGAATCAAGCGCAGTTGATCAGGTACTCAGTCAAAGCCGTTTTGGCATTGAACGGATAACCCGCGATATTCGCCGCGCAGTGCCCAATAGTATGCGAGTGCTAACAGCGACTGATGGCAGTTATCAATGCCTGGAATTATTACCTATTAGTGCCAGTACATCGTATATTGATGCGCCGTTTTTCCCGCAACCAGTGCAAAATACGTTAACCGCGATTAAAAGTGTTCGTTCTATTAATGCTGCTCAATCAGTGCTGATTTATCCTTTAACCGCTAGCGAGGTTTATAACCCTCAAGGATTAACAGCAAAGCGTTTTCTGGTGCAAAGTGTGGCTGAAAGCGGAGATCTCCTGACTATTACCTTAACCCAAAGTATTCGCTTTACCGAAGCGTCGCCATTAAAACGCTTGTATGTTGCCCAGAGTCCACTCAGTTACTGTTTTATTAACACCGCGGGTAATGTTGATTTACGCTTATACCAACAATATGGCTATAAGGCTGTGCAGCCCTCTCCAGCGGATATGGGGAATGGCGTCTTGATGGCACAAAATATTACTAATACTTTAACCATTAATCCGGCAATCATTTTAACGCCAGCAACATTAGTGACTAATGCTATAGTGCATTTACAGCCTAGATTTAGGGTGAATGGCGAGACGTTTCAATATCAACATCAAGTGCAGGTGATGAATGTACCCTAAACTGAAATTGCCGCAATATTCTCAACAAGGCAGTGCATTAATCATTGGTATTTTTGTGCTGACAGTGATGTTTTTACTGGCGGCGAGTTTAATCCGTATTGTCGGTGATGCAGATGAATCTGTGAACATGGAAGTGTGGGGCACTCGAGCTTTATTTAGTGCCAATAGCGGTGCTGATGCGGCGTTGGCTGAGTTATTTCCAGTTGATGGCACTGTGGCAACTTGTACTAATGTTAGCTCAACATGGACACCGCCAAATAACATCGTTGGATTTCATAATTGTAGTGTCACCATTAGTTGTAACACCGCCAACGTTGGCAGTGTTGTTCAATATCGAATTAATAGTTTAGCGGTATGCGAAACCGGTAACTGTGCAGGAAGCTCAAACAGTTCAACGTGTTTACGAGTCAGTCGCCAAGTGGAGGTAGAAGCCCGTGCGCAATAATCTTGGTTTTATTTTATTGGCTTGTTGGCTGTTATTACCTTGGCAGGTTTTTGCCGCGCCACAATGCGACAGCATATTTACCGACCCCGCTTCAGGTAACCATTCTCCTTTTGGGTTAGTGTTACCGTCAGGTATTTTAGCCTCTCCATTATCAGATTTAAACTGTAGTTCAACAACCTGTAACAGAGATGGTGGCAATCAATTCCAGCCTGGAGACTATGATTACAATAATGGTAACTTTGACAATAAAGCTGTGATTAAAACCACGGGCGCCACAGCGCGTTTATATTTTAATAACTTAAATTTGACCAACGCCAATATCAATTTAGATGAAGCCCCGGAAAACCTGATTATTTATGTGGCAGGTTCGTTAAGCATTTCTGGCAACACTAATATTAATGCTATCGTGTATGTGGCTGGTTCTGTTTCTATGTCGGGAAATAGTAGTATTACTGGCGCACTTGGGGCTGGTGGTGCCTTGACTCTTTCAGGTAATAGTAGCGTTGATTTTAAGCCAATTAGTAACGCAAATTTTAATGGTATGTGCGATGTGGCTGCTGTGGCATTTCATATCCAATATGGAAAATCGGCAGCTACGACAGGGAATGTATCAAAAAGTGTAGTGTTTGATTCAGTATTTCAAAGTGGTATTTTACCATTAGTCTTTGTTATGCCTACTATATCTGACAATAATCCAGTGACTAATGATGGTCCTCAGAGTGTGTTTTTATCCGCAATCAGTGAAACGGGCTTTACTTGGGAGCGAAAATCTCCTCCAGGCAATAAGGTCGCTGCGGCAGATATGCCAGAAGTGCACTGGATTGCGGTGACACCAGGCTCCTATAATTTAAGTAATAACACGCAACTAATTGCGGGCTCAGTGTTACAAAATAAAGCCTTGATTGGTTCAAACAATCAATATGTAGACGTAGCCTTGCCGAGTGTTCAAAATGTGGTACTGAATCAAATACAAACTCAAAATAATAATTGTTGGCTGACCAGCACTTCTCAGTTTACTAATAATGGTATTCAGTTGGCCATGGATGCCTCAGAAGTACGTAATAATTCAGGTCAATGTGAGCGCGGAAAATTAGACAATAATAGTCTGCAAAACGAAAAAATTGCATATTTATCAGTGCAGTCTGGTAGTGGTCCATTAGTGTTGAATGGCAATAATGTGAATTATCATTTTGGTCAAGCGCAAACATTTAACTCTGGCGGCACTGATACAGTGGCTAACCAATGTAGTTATTTAACTCCCCTTACTGGTTTTACTAGTGTACCTACATTAGTGGCCAGCAAAAACAGTCGTTTTGGCGGTGATGGCGGTTGGCTACGGCGTTGCAAATTAACCAGCAACGCTGTCAGCATGGTCAATGATGAAGATACCTTTAGAGATAATGACCGTAGTCACGTGTGGGAAAATTATAGTTTTATTGCCATCGAAAAACTCACCTCTGTACGTGAATGTTTTACCGATAACTTTGATCGACCAAGCCTAGGCAGTGACTGGGTTGTGGCCCGCAGTTCGGGTAGTTTTACCCCTTCGATCGTTAATGGTCGTTTACGACAAACGGAAGCGCAAACCAATCAGGCGACCTCAACGACATACCAACGTCTGTTCCCGGCAACTAACAATAAAGTCGAAATTGAATTTGATCACTACGCTTATGGCGGTGATGGTGCCGACGGTATTGCGTTTGTATTATCCGATGCAGCTATTACCCCGCAGCCTGGCTCTGCTGGTGGCCCTATGGGTTATGGCTACAAACCTAATGTGAATGGTTTTGCTGGTGGCTGGTTAGGCTTTGCTATTGATGAATATGGTAATTTTTCTGCAGAAGGTGGTCCTAGCGGTCCAGGCCGACGTCCGCAATCGGTATCGATTCGAGGTTCAGGTTCTGGTACTTCTGGTTATCCTTATTTACGCGGAACTTGTAGTAATGGCACCACTAATACTGGTAGTTGCTTATCTCCGAAAGTGGATAACAATAATATTTCACCTGCGCATCGATACCGTATAACTGTTGACTCATTGCTCTCTAATCAATCAATCGTTAAGGTTGAACGCAATAGTGGTAGCGGTTTTGTTGAAATTATTCCCGCATTTAATGCTGCCGGCATCTCTACACAAGCTGCGATACCTGAAAACTTTTTATTGTCGTTAACGGGGTCAACTGGCGGATCCACTAACAATCATGAAATTGATAATGTTGAGATTTGTGCGCTCAACTCCAGCCCTATTGGAGTACAAATTGATCATTTTGAGTATTCCTATTCTGGTCAAGGGATCACTTGTGCACCCAAAACATTATCTATTAAAGCCTGTGCTAACGCAGATTGCAGTGCGACTGTGCCTGATACTGTCACTGCGACGCTCAGCCCTGCAACAGTGACAGGCGTTGGCGGTTGGGTTGGAGGCAATGTGGTAACGTTTACTGGGGGGCAAAAATCAGATTTACAGCTAAGACATAATACTCCCGGCACTGTGACTTTAGGTGTCACCGGGTCTACGCCAAGCACTAAAGCATTCAGTAAAACCTTGTGCCGTGTTAATGGCAGTGTCGCAAGCGAGGCTAACTGTAATTTAGTTTTTGCCGATAGCGGTTTTATTTTTGAGGTACCGGATAAGTTGGCCAACAAACCAACAGGTAATATTTCTATTAGTGCAGTGAAAAAATCGGATAGTACTCTGCAATGTATCCCAACGTTTGCTAGCATCACCAAAAACGTCGGTTTTTGGAGTACCTATATTGAGCCGACGACTCCAATTAGTGGTCAATCAGTAACAGTGAATAATACCGTGGTAGGTAAGCAGAGTAGCGCCGCAACCACGCTTGCGTTGGCATTTGATGCACAAGGAAAAGCCAATATTAACGTCAACTATCCAGATGCAGGAAAAATGCAGCTAGATGCAAAGTATACTGGCACAGGTGATGAACAAGGCTTGGTAATGGTTGGTTCCGATCCGTTTGTTAGCTTTCCGGTAGGTTTATGCGTTACCCCCAAAGAGAGTGTTGCAGAGTGTTCTGCAAGTATTAGTAGTACGTGTAATCGATATAAAAAAGCTGGCGAGCCATTTGAATTAATTATTCAAGGTAAAGCATGGCAAGCGGATGGTGATACAAACTACTGCGATAATATAAATACCCCTAATTATGTCCATAACAATATAGCATTAGGCAATCAAATCATTTCACCATCGGATGGTGTGCTAGGTGCTGTAGGTACGACGGCATATAATCATGTTGCGCAAACCACGAGCAGTAATACCGTGTCGCAGACAGTGACGGAAGTGGGCGTGTTTAAGTTTACCGCTGATCCACCGAGCGAATATTTAGGCTCAAGCTTTTATAATATTCCACAGGCGGCATCGCCTAATATAGGGCGCTTTGTACCCGACCGCTTTGTTGTGAGTAGCTCAAGTGTGCTGCCATCTTGCGGCAGTTTTAGCTATATGGATCAACCTTTTGCTCTCGCCTTAACCTTAGATGCAGTCAATACTGGCACTTATGTCACTCAGAACTATCAAGGCGCCTTTGCTAAAGCGAGTGCAAGCTTAGTGGGTGAAGATGCCAATAATGGCATTGATTTAAGCAGCCGATTAAGTGCTTTACCGGTTAATGCTGGCTCTTGGGTTTTGGGTCAAGCAAACGTAGGATTATCTTATCAAGCTAATTTTAATCGAATAGTGGCCCCAGGTGTGGATGGCCCATTTAGTCAATTAGCTATCGGTGTACAAGCCTTTGATAACGATGGTAGTGTGTCGTTTATTGCATCAGCTGATATGCGCGCAGACAGCAGTGGTATTTGCGCCGACAGCAACAACTGCAACGCCAAACGATTATCGACGCAAGACTTACGCCACGGCAGAGTTGTAATGGATAATACTTATGGTCCTGAAAATGAAGTATTAGACATGCCAACCTATGCCCAGTATTGGAATGGCAGTAGCTGGGTAACGAATACTGGCGATAGCTGTACTCAAGTTATCGTTCCGCTTGACGGCAGCGAAATATACGCGCCATTATTAGCATCTGATCAGGTCGTGACTCGTACCAATAATGGCACATTAGTTAACAACGGCCAGTCAACCTTGTTATGGCAAAATAAAGGTTCTACAGCATATCGAGGTCAGGTGACTGCCCCGTTAAAAGTAGAGCCATGGCTTCAGTGGTATTGGAATTGGGACCAAGCAAGTCCGGCCCAGCTTTATGACCCAAGAGCAAGTGCCTTCTTTGGTCGTTATCGAGGCCATGATAGGATCATTTATTGGCGTGAGGTGGGGCAATAATATGCATGAAAAAGCATCAAATTTGGGCTTTTTTGATTTAAAACTGCGCGGATGTTGATTTTTTAACAGCTTTTACAAAAAAAAACGCTAGATTAGCAATTGTTAACCTGTTCGGTATTGTAGAATGGGGGTGTCATTGATAAAGTTAGCTGATTTTTCTTCTTCTGACTCAACAGAATACAGGCCTGATACATGTTCAAAAAGTTGCGCGGCATTTTTTCTAACGACCTATCGATCGATTTAGGTACGGCAAACACTCTTATTTATGTTCGCGATGAAGGTATCGTGTTGAACGAACCCTCAGTGGTTGCCATTCGTGGCGAACGCAATAGCAATGGGCCAAAGTCAGTTGCTGCAGTTGGCAGAGAAGCAAAACAAATGCTAGGCCGAACGCCTGGTAATATTCAAGCTATTCGGCCGATGAAAGACGGCGTAATTGCTGATTTCTATGTGACTGAAAAAAATGCTTCAGCACTTTATTAAGCAAGTGCATAACAACAGTTTCTTTCGTCCTAGTCCTCGTGTTCTGGTGTGTGTGCCAGTGGGCGCGACTCAAGTTGAACGCCGCGCCATCCGCGAGTCCGCTATGGGTGCAGGTGCTCGTGAAGTGTACTTAATCGAAGAGCCTATGGCAGCAGCAATTGGCGCTGGTTTACCGGTATCTGAAGCGACAGGTTCAATGGTTGTTGATATCGGTGGCGGTACTACCGAAGTGGCGATTATTTCGTTAAACGGTGTAGTGTATTCTTCATCGGTACGTATTGGTGGTGACAAGTTTGACGATGCGATTATTAATTATGTTCGCCGTAATTACGGTAGCTTAATTGGTGAAGCAACGGCTGAGCGTATTAAGCATACCATAGGCACAGCATACCCAGGTGACGAAGTGCTTGAGATTGAAGTGCGTGGTCGTAACCTTGCTGAAGGTGTACCAAGAAGCTTCACCTTAAACAGCAATGAAATTTTAGAAGCATTACAAGAGCCATTATCTGGTATTGTCAGTGCGGTAATGGTTGCTCTTGAGCAATCACCACCAGAACTGGCCTCAGACATCTCTGAGCGTGGCATGGTATTGACTGGTGGTGGTGCATTACTACGTGACTTAGACCGTTTATTAATGCAAGAGACAGGTATCCCGGTGATGGTTGCCGACGACCCATTAACCTGCGTTGCTCGTGGTGGCGGTAAAGCCCTTGAAATGATTGATATGCACGGTGGTGATTTGTTCTCTGAAGAGAACTAATTATCATCTGCTGAGCGGCTTTGTTAATGGCATTTTATGGGTTAACAGAGTTGCGAACACTTTATGAAACCAATTTTCGTTCGTGGCGTCTCTAGTCAATTCCGACTGACACTGGCAATTATTTTGTCGGTGGCATTACTGATGACTAATTACCGTCTTGACCCTGTTCGCCAGTCTTTATCCTCATTATTAAGCCCACTGCAGTTTTTGGCCAATGTGCCAGGTATGATGCTCGACTGGTCTGCCGAAGCCTTTGCCACGCGTAATATGCTCGAACTGCAAAACAAAGAACTCTTACGCCAACAACTGGTGATGTCAGAACGTTTACAGCGTTTTGAACATGTCCGCCAAGAAAATGAGCGTTTACGCGCATTACTTGGTTCTCCTGTGCACATGGATTCTCGTAAAATGGTCGCTGAAGTCATGGAAGTTGCCAGCGATCCTTTTCGGCAGTTTGTAGTGTTAAATCATGGTTTACAGAACGGCGTTTATGTCGGTCAGCCAGTGGTGGATGCCAAAGGCGTTGTAGGGCAGGTGACTGAAGTGAGTGAGTTTACTAGCCGCGTGTTGATGGTGTCAGATAGCACTCATGGTATTCCGGTGCGTGTTACTCGTAACGATGTGCGGGCAATTGCCAACGGTACCGGTGATATTGACCAAATTGAATTACGCAATGTGGCTAAAAGTACTGACATTATTGTGGGTGATTTATTGGTAACGTCAGGTTTGGGAAATCGTTTTCCTGAGGGATATCCCGTCGCTCGTGTTATCAGTGTATCGCGTGATGATGGTCAGAGTTATGCGGTTATTAATGCCCAGCCCTTAGCTGCGCTTGATCGTATTCGGTATGTTTTGCTTATTTGGCCTGATGAAACCAAACCTTTTACGTTGCCTGCTGAGGTCCAAGGGCTGATGAACGAGGCGGCTGATAATGCTGCAACGAATGGTGAAACGGAAACCATACCTAACCAGACTAGTGATAATGCATCGTCATCTCAAGTTGGTACTCCGCCTTCACAAACAACGACTTCACCAACAGTAAGCGAGGAAAACCAATGAGCGCGCACATTGCTAATGGTCGCTTAGTGGTATGGCTGACTTTATTTATTGGTATGATGTTTCAGATCATGCCGCTACCGGAAGTGGTCGAAGCATGGCGACCAGACTGGCTCCTTATGGTCATGATGTATTGGGCGATGGCGTTACCGCATCGTTACAGTATTCTCACTGCGTGGTTGTTAGGGGTCATGCTTGATGTGTTATTGGGGGCCCATTTAGGCATCCGTTCACTCGCATTGTCGTTAGTGATTTATATTGTCGTGTTGTTGTCTCAACAGTTACGTAACTATCCTCGCTGGCAACAATCATTACTCCTAGCATGTTTTATCTGTATTTATCATTTGGTGATATTTTGGATTCAGTTTGTTGTTGTCGGTGCGACACCATTTGATGTTGAGATGTTTTTACCCGCAATTTCGAGTTTATTTATTTGGTGGTGGGTGTTCTGGGTTCTGCGTAACATGCGCCGCCATTACAAAGTACGTTAATCAATTTGATAACGTAAGAATTGTTTTAATGTACACTAATAAGAGTAACTAACCGATGACATGGGTACTGGCTTCAACATCACCAAGAAGAAAAGAATTACTGGCGCAAGCTGGCTTTAGTCAGGCAGATTTCTCATTTCAGCTAGTCGCACCCGATATCGATGAAACACCCCAGTTAACTGAAACGCCACAACAATATGTGTGCCGTTTAGCCGTTGAAAAAGCCCAAGCGGGTTTAGCCCTGAGTGGCCATATTATCGCCCCAAAAGTACTCGGTTCAGATACAATAGTGGTATTGAACGATCAAATCCTCGGTAAGCCAATAGACCAAGATGATGCCAAGCGTATGTTGACATTATTATCTGGTAAAACTCATGAAGTGATGACCGCGGTGGCGTTAACAGATGGTGAGCATACCTTTAGCCGCCTGTGTCGAACCCAAGTCAGCTTTTGTGACTTATCTGCTGCCGACATAGACGCTTATGTGGCATCGGGCGAACCAATGGATAAAGCTGGCGCATATGGCATACAAGCTTTGGGTGGTTGTTTTGTTCAATCAATTAGTGGCAGTTATTCAGCCGTCGTTGGTTTACCGCTTGTAGAAACGCGTGAATTATTAGCCTGCATGATGCAGCAAACTTAACTTTTGCTTTAATCGGTCATCTACGGTGGTGCAACTGCTGTCAACATTACGATTGGAGCATGACCCAGATACTGGTGGCCTATGAACATAAAAACTCAACGTAAAAAAGGCACAGAATTACTCATTAATGTCACGCCAACAGAAGCGCGTGTAGCATTAGTCGAGCATGGTGTTTTACAAGAAGTGCATATTGAACGTCGCATGAAGCGAGGTTTGGTCGGCAATATCTATAAAGGTAAAATCAGCCGTGTACTTCCAGGCATGCAAGCCGCATTTGTTGATATTGGCTTAGACAAAGCCGCTTTTTTACATGCTTCCGATATTGTTCCGCATACTGAATGTGTTGCCGATGTTGAAAAAGGTAACTTTGTGGTGCGCGATATTGCCGAGCTTGTTCGTCAGGGCCAAGACATTATGGTGCAAGTGGTCAAAGACCCGCTTGGCACTAAAGGCGCCCGCCTCACTACCGACATTACTTTACCTTCCCGCTATTTAGTTTTTATGCCTGGTTCTAGCCATGTTGGCGTATCGCAACGCATTGAACTGGAAGAAGAGCGCCAACGCCTCAAAAATATTACCCTTCCTTATGTTGATGATGATGGCGGTTTTATTATTCGCACAGCCGCTGAAAATATTGGTGAAGATGAACTGGCTCAAGATGCAGCATTTTTGCGCCGAGTGTGGGCCAAAGTCAGCGAGCGTCGCAAACGGAAAGGGGTGATATTACTCTATCAAGACTTAGCGTTACCGGTACGGATTATTCGTGACTTTGTGGGAACAGAGCTTGATCATATTCAAGTTGACTCACGCCGTACATATGCTGAACTTCAACAGTTTGTGCAAGAGTTTATGCCTGAGATTGCTAACAAAATTGAGCATTATGCCGGCCCCGCGCCTATTTTTGAATTGTATGATGTTGAAAATGAAGTTCAACGCGCTTTAGGTCGCAAAGTTGAACTCAAATCGGGTGGATATTTAATTATTGATCAAACCGAAGCTATGACCACAGTCGACATTAATACCGGTGCATTTGTAGGTCATCGTAATTTAGAAGAAACCATATTTAATACTAACCTTGAAGCCACTCAAGCGATTGCAAGACAGCTGCGATTACGTAATTTGGGTGGGATTATCATTATCGATTTTATTGATATGCTAAGTAAAGAACACCAAGCACGGGTGTTAGAAAGTTTAAATGCGGCCTTGGCGTTAGATAGAGTCAAAACCAGCGTGAGTGGGTTTTCTGGCTTGGGTTTAGTTGAAATGACCCGTAAACGTACCCGCGAAAGTTTAGAGCATGTGGTATGCGGTGAGTGTCCATCTTGTAAAGGCACTGGCACCATGAAAACGATTGAAACTGTGTCATATGAGATTTTTCGCGAAATTATTCGATTAGATCGAGCTTATAAAGCCGATGAATTTTTATTGTATTGCTCACCGGCTGTGTACATGAGTTTTAGCGGCGATGAATCACATTTGTTGGCAGAATTAGAAGTCTACATTGGTAAACGTATTCGTTTGCAAAATGAACCGTTATACATTCAAAGTAAATATGATGTGGTGATGATGTAGTGTCGACAACTCGTACGGGAACGATCAACAGAGTATTTTGGCAGATTTTGGCTATTACACTGGTGCTTTTTGCATTGGCGGTGAGCCTTATTCGTGGTTTATTGCCTCATATTCCTGAAGTCCGTACTGAGTTAATTGATTATCTTGATAGTGAGTACCAACTGCATGTGCAGATGGATAAACTCAGTGCTGAATGGCAAGCATTTGGGCCTGCATTGACCATTAACAATTTAGTCCTACCGCCACAGGATAATCTGCCAATTACAGTTGTCAGCAACAATGTGCATATCAAACTCGATTTTTGGCAGTCGCTACTAACCTTGAGCCCGCAGGTTGAAACCGTTGTATTTGATGGTCTTAAGGTGGCGCTCAATCTCGATCAGTTAACTGCTACTGACGATAATACTAAGCCTAGCGATAAAGCCACTCTTGACTGGTTATATGCCCTGTTATTGGAGCAATTAGGTCATTTTTCAATAACCGATGCCTCCCTGCAACTGGTGAGTAAACAGCATGATTATCGGCCGATTTTTATCGATAATTTATTATGGCAAAACAGCACTAATCGTCACCAAGCACAAGGCATCATCTATGTTGATCCACAGCAGTCAAAGCAAGAACAGTTAACGTTACGTATTGATCTTAGCGGTGATGGTTATCAAGCGGATACTATAGCTGGTCAACTTTACGTGGCCGCAGACTCATTAGACTTAGGCAAATGGGCCTCTAGACAACATAACGCGCAAACAGACGCCGATAATATTGAGTTTCAAGGGGTCATAAATCTTGATGCATGGATGACGTTCGCGCATCGTCAAATTGAAGATGGCATACTGGTTTTTAAACCTAGCTGGTTACAATGGCAAGATGCGGACAGCCAGCAAAAGTTTGCAATCAATTCAGGTTCATTGCAATGGATCCCACAACCTGATGGTTGGCGAATTGACAGTCACAATTTAGATTTATCCACCAATGATCAAACTTGGCCATTACTCACCTTGGCTATTGGCAGTGGTGATGGTGATTTTTTTGGATATACGAATCAAATTATTCCGACCTTGCTTAAGCCTATGTTGCCGTTAGTACCAGGTTTAGGCATGCAGCAAGTACGCAGTTGGCAGCAGCTTAATCCTCAAGGAAAAATTGGCCCTATTCGGCTGTATAAACAGGCAGAAAAAGCCCTTATCGCTAAAGTTGAAGCACAGCAATTACAATGGCAGCCCTATGAGTCTATACCAGGTATCAGCCCTTTCGATGCCCAATTAACTTGGGCAAATAATCAACTTGAATTTAGCTTACCTGAGCAAAAATACCAGCTCGATTTTAGCGATAATTTTAGTCAGCCAATAACACTTAATAGCAGTGCCGTCATGGGCCGATATGATGTTGGTCAGCAGCGCTTGACCGTGGCTAATATTGAATTGAGTAATAGTGATCTTACTCTGCAAGCGGGCCTTAATCTTGAGTTTGCTGAACAGACTCATATGGGATTAGCTGCTCACGTGACCATTAATGATGTGGCTCATCTTGGGCGATATTTTCCATTAATGGCGATGAGTCCAAACTTAATTAGCTACCTTAATGACGGCTTAGTCGCTGGGCAAGTGAATGATGCGCAGTTAGTCTGGCATGGGGATTTAGGTGGCTACCCCTATCAAGACAGCAGCGGAGTCTTTCAAGCCGCTTTTACTCTTAATAATGGCAATTTTAAGTTCCAACCTGATTGGCCTGCTGTGAGCGATCTTACTTTATCAGCCTTGTTTGAAAATGCGATGATGGATTTGCATATTGAACAGGGCAAACTTGATGACGTTACGGTAGACGGCGCGCGAGTGTCTATTCCACATTTGGGGGAAGCGTCGTTGTTGAAGGTTGAAGCCGATATTAATACTGATGCTCAAGCTGCAACCAAAGTAATTAATGCTTCACCGTTACATGATTCTGTCGGGTCTACGTTAGACGTAGTGCAAATCCAACAACACATTAATACTCGATTGGATCTGGCGATTCCCTTATATGAAGGCGGCGAGCAACTCATTAAAGGTCAAGTCACATTTAATAATAACCCAGTGTTTATTGATACTCCCGGTTTAGATTTACAGGGGGTGACAGGGCAAGTGAGTTTTGTTAATCAAGTAATTGAAGGTAAAAATATTAAGGCTCGATTATTTCAACAGCCTCTCACGTTTAGCTTGAGTACCGGTAAGCGTAACAACAATATTGCATTAAATGTTGCGCTGAAAGGACGCTGGGATCTTGATGCCCTACCTGACAGTTTAGACAATCCACTGACTGAAACCTATCACGGAAACATGGACTGGAATGGCCAGTTAACCATGATTTTTGATCCTAGTGGCTACAGTTTACAAGTTTCTGCAAATTCCGATCTTGTTGGAACATCATTAGATTTACCTATCCCTTATGAAAAATCGGCAGCGGAACCGAAAACGCTCAGTGCAGAACTGATTGGCGATAACAAACAATCATCACTGAGCATTAAACTGGGTAATGATGTGGAGTTTTGGGGAGGATTTAATGCCGATAATGGCAGTCAACTGGCTTTTTATGATGTGATGATAGGTCGCCATTTTAGATTGGGTGACAAATTAAATAAGCAGTATGGGCACATACATGTAGATCTGCCTAAAGTCGACTTAGCGCAGTGGCTACCACTGATTAATCGCTTTAGTGCGACAGCAGAACCTGAAGTCGTTACCTCTTTGATACGAGACCGTATTTTAACTGTCGCCGAGTTGCCTGATACTGAGTTGCAACAACCCATTTCGCCTGCGGTTGATGCTAACCTTGCGACTCCGGCATTTCCACCATTAGCCGGTATTCATGCCAATATTGGCCAATTAACGGTACTTGGGCAATCATTCGATAAATTGCATTTCGATGCTAAGCCAACCGAACATGTATGGCGCTTTGATGCTCAGTCACAACAGTTTGATGGCCGTATCGATTTTTATGCTAATTGGCGCGATCAAGGCATTAAAGTTGTAGCAAGCAAACTGCATTTATTGCCAACAGCCAGTGCAACAAAAAGTGATGATTTATCCCCGACTGTTATGCTACAAAATCTGCCTACGTTAGCGATAGATGTGGATGATTTTAGTGTAAATAATTTATCGCTCGGTCATTTAGTATTGCAAGGATTACCCGTAGAACAAGGCTACCAATTCCAGACTCTTTCACTGACTAAGCCAACGGTAATATTGCAGGCAAATGGCTTATGGTCAGTTGATAATGGCACTGAAAAAACCTCGTTTGAGGTCAATTTACAGGCCGATAAGTTTGATGACCTCTCGACGATATTGAACATCAACCCTGGGCTAGAAGATGCGCCATTAGATCTCAATGGTCAGTTATCATGGCAAGGTGCACCTTATCATTTCATGCTCGATACACTTAACGGCCAGCTAAAATTTGAGTTAGGTAAAGGCCATTTATCGGAAATAAGCGATAAAGGTGCACGGGTATTTTCATTATTTAGTTTAGATTCATTATTACGCAAATTATCATTAGATTTCTCGGATGTGTTCGGTGAAGGTTTATACTTTAATCGCTTCAACGGCAACCTTGCGATTGATGATGGAGTAGTGAAAACCACAGATTCAGAAATGGATGCTATTGCGGGCAATATGCGCATACGCGGTTATACCGATCTCACCAGTCAAAGCTTAAATTATGATATTCGGTTTGTGCCGCAGCTTGCGTCGAGTGTACCAACCGTGGTGTTATTGAGTACCAGTGCATGGACTTTAGGTTTAGGGGCATTTGCCCTGACAAAAGTGTTAGAGCCCGTGATTGAAGTCATTTCTGAAATTCGTTTTCGAGTGACCGGTACTATGGACAATCCACAACTTGAAGAGCTTGAGCGTAAGAGTAAAGAAATTGAAATTCCACAAGCTATTTTACCGCAAGCCAATGAATCGAGTGTTGAAACTCAGATTAAAACTGGAGTTGATTCTAATATCGAGCCCAAGCTTAAAAGTGATACCAAGGTCGAAAATGAAACTCAAGCCCCAGAGCAGAATAGGCAAGATAATGTACCGCCCAATACCACAGGGGCAATTAGCTCAATACCAACGAATCAGGTTTCTCGAATGATAAAGGCGCAAATGTACACCGACGCTTTATCAAGGGGCCAACACGCAGGCGAGCCATTGGCTCATGTCGTTTCGCTACCAGGAGTGAGAGATGCAAATCAGCTTATTACAATGCCAAAGCAGTCGCGATGTCCAAGCCAATCTCGCGTTTGTCGACTCGCAGCTTAAAGACTTACCTCGAGAAGCCAATGAACCACAATTAGTGGTGTTACCTGAGTGTTGTTTATTGTTTGGTGGCCACGAAAGCCAGCAGCTTGAATATGCAGGTAGCCAGCATCAAAGCGAACTTAAAAACGCGTTAGCTTCGATGGCTAAAAAGTATCAAGTGTATTTTATTGCCGGCACTATTCCTATGCGTGCCGATGATGGCCGAGTCTTCAGCCGTTGTTATTTTTTTGATGATCATGGCGTCACCCTAGGTCATTACGATAAACTGCATTTATTCGACGTTGAGGTGAGTGATAACACCAAAACCTATCGTGAAAGTGATACCTTTCATCCAGGCGATCATATTAGTGTGATTGATACTCCGTTTGGCAAAGTCGGCTTAGCCATTTGTTATGATATTCGCTTTGGCGACATGTTTCGGGCTTTACGTTTAGCTGGAGCAGATTATATTGCTCTACCTTCTGCATTTACCAAAGTGACTGGGGGAAGCGCATTGGCAAGTGTTATTGCAAGCCAGAGCGATTGAAACTCAATGTTATTTATTGGGCGCAGGCCAATGGGGACAGCATAATCAAGGCAGTCGAGAAACATGGGGGCACAGTATGATTGTTGATCCATGGGGCAGAGTTATTGCTGAACGAGCGACGGAATGTGGCTGGGTACAGGCTAAAGTCGATTTAGCGGAATTACACCGCATTCGTCAACAAATGCCGCTGATGGGCCATAATCGATTTAGAGAGCCACAGCTGAAATAATACTGGCTGAGCCACGACTAACACTGAATTCGCAGTACGCGTTACCAATTAATAAAGAGAATTTTAATGCCATTTTTAACCCAAGTAGAGCAGAGTTTATTGCAAGATGGATTAACCTTAGACGGATTGCAAGGTTACTTAAATACCATTCATCAACACAATATCGATTTTTCAGACCTGTATTTCCAAGGTAGCCGTCATGAGTCTTGGGTTTTAGAAGATGGCATAGTCAAAGAAGGCAGTTTCCACATTGAGCGTGGTGTGGGGGTACGTGCTATTAGCGGTGAAAAAACCGGTTTTGCTTATGCCGACGAGATTACTCCAGCCGCTCTTGATGCCGCAGCGAAAGCCGCCCGTGGCATTGCAAGTGCCGGTGAGCAGCACAAGGTACAAGCCTTTAAGCGTCAAGCGGCACATAAACTCTATGACAGTGCAGATCCAATTGCGGCTATGGACGAAGTGAAGAAAATCGACTTGTTAAAGCAAGCCGATGCGTATATCCGTAGTTTAGACAGCCGTATTATTCAGGTTGTGGTGAGTTTATCTGGCGTACATGAGGAAATATTGATCGCTGCCAGTGACGGTACATTGGCCGCAGATATTCGTCCATTAGTGCGTTTTAACTGTAGTGTTATTTTAGAAGATAACGGCAAGCGTGAACGCGGTAGTGCCGGTGGTGGTGGTCGTCACGATTACAGTGCCTTCTTAGCCACAGATGAAACTGGCTTACCACAGAGTTTTGAATTTGCTCGTGAAGCAGTGCGCCAAGCTCAAGTGAATGTTAATGCCATTGATGCTCCAGCAGGTGAAATGACCGTAGTGTTAGGTAACGGTTGGCCTGGTGTATTACTGCACGAAGCGGTAGGTCATGGCTTAGAAGGTGACTTTAATCGCAAAGGCAGCAGCGCCTTTAGCGGTAAAATGGGCCAGCAAGTGGCATCGACATTAGTCACCATAGTCGATGATGGTACGTTGGAAAATCGTCGTGGTTCATTAAGTATCGATGATGAAGGCGTGCCAACTCAAAAAACCACTTTGATTGAAAATGGTATTTTAACCGGCTACATGCAAGATAAGTTAAATGCGCGCTTAATGGGACAATTGCCTACGGGTAATGGTCGCCGCGAATCATATGCTCATTTACCTATGCCACGAATGACGAATACTTATATGAATGCCGGTGAATCAGACCCTGCAGACATTATCAAGTCAGTGAAGAAAGGCATCTATGCGCCCAACTTTGGTGGCGGTCAAGTCGATATCACTTCAGGTAAGTTTGTGTTCTCAGCTTCTGAAGCTTATTTGATTGAAGACGGTGAGGTAACTCAAGCAATTAAAGGTGCAACCTTAATTGGTAATGGCCCTGAAGCCATGGGATTAATTTCCATGGTAGGTAATGACTTAGCTCTAGATAAAGGCGTAGGCGTGTGCGGTAAAGACGGACAAAGCGTGCCTGTTGGCGTGGGGCAACCAACATTGAAAATTGATCGTCTAACGGTTGGCGGTACCGCTTAAACGTTAGCCTATTTAGCCGTAAGTAGCCGGCTTACTGAGTGTTATGACTTGGTAAGCCGTTGTATATTTAAGGCTTATTTTGATAGTCTTGTTTATTTAAGGATATGTATAGTCAGGTTAATAATCTATGTGGCTGTGAAAATAACTGTTTTAAGTTATACTTCATCAAGGAATTAGAGTATTAACTCTAGAGGTGTTTATGGTTGCAAAGCGTCATAGTAGTCCACATAGCCAGAGGCGATTGAGCTTGGTGTTGTGTTCGAGTGTTTTTTTTGTTCATCTTAGTGTTTTCGCTGAGCCCATTACGTTTAGCAATGCTTGGCAGCAATTAACTCAAGTAAGCGATCATCTGCAAGCCAAAACCCAGCATGTTAACCGCGCCAAAGCCGAAGAAGACGCTGGTGATGCACTGAATTTCCCATCGTTGAATATTGCCGGTAGTTATACCCGTCTTGAAAAACCGATTGAACTTGACCTCAATGATCTCAATCCACTTGCCTCGCTTGATAGCAGTACCTTACCGCCGGCGCTTGGCGGTGCCCTAGCCAGTATTCCTAGTTCATTGTTTGTTACCCCTTTTACTGAGCAAGATGTATTTCGTGCCAGTTTGCAAGCCATGTGGCCGATTTACACTGGTGGTAAAATTACTGCTGCGCAAGGGATACATGCAGCACAAGTTTCTGAAACTGAACAAGAGTTGGCCCTAGCTCGGCGGGAGTTATTTCTGCAGTTAGTTGATCGTTACTATGCGGTGTCGGTGACAAAAACCTTAGTTGATACTCAAAATCAGTTGGTAGATTCGTTAGCGTTACATGTCAGCCATGCACAAAAATTGGAGCAACAAGGGCAAATCGCCAAAGTTGAACGCTTAAATGCCCAAGTCGCGTTAGAAAATGCCAAGGTCAATAGGGGTAAAAGCCAGCGTCAATATGAGATGGCCGAAATAGCTTTAGCGCGGATGTTGCATATTCCCTCAGTCGATCCTATTTCAGCGCTGTTTTTACTGGAACAGCAACCGTCATTGCCACAACTTAGCCAGCTGACGTTAACTCAGCATCCGGCATTAAAACTGCTTGAGGCTAAAGAAGCTCAAGCCAATGGCTTAGTGGACTTAGAAAAGGGCAGTTATTACCCCACAGTGTATTTATACGGTAACTATACCTTGTATGAAGATGACAGCTTATTTTCACAAGTGGAACCTGATTGGATGGTAGGTGTGGGTATGAGCATACCGCTGATAAGCCGTGATGGGCGCAGTGGTAAAGTACAAGCCGCCAAAAGTGCTTTATTGCAAGCTCGATACACTAAAGCACAAACAAAACAGGATTTAAGTTTACTGATTGATCAAAGTTATCGGCAAATGCTGCAAGCTAAAGAAGAAGCCGATGCGCTGAATACGTCGTTAGCGTTAGCGACTGAAAATTTACGTTTACGAGAGTTATCTTTCAATCAAGGCTTATCCACATCAATTGATAGGATCGATGCAGAGTTAAGCTTAACGGCGGTTAAAACTCAGCAATTAGGGGCTAAATATCGCTATATTCAAGCCTATGCCAAAGTGATGGCCATTAGTGGTCAAGTCGATGAATTTATTAACCGAACTCAACTTCAGGGGGCTGCTTATGCGGGCTAACAAGATCATCGCGGTCATTGCATTCGTGTTACTTATATTACTGTTAGGCTATGGCGTCATGCTGGCCTTTACGCCGCAACCGAGCGTGTTACAAGGGCAAATAGAAGCTCGTGAATACAACATCTCTTCTAAAGTGCCAGGGCGGGTAGAGCAGGTCTTAGTGCGCAAAGGCGATCAGGTTGATGTGGGCGATATTTTGTTTGCCATCAGCAGTCCTGAATTGGATGCTAAGCTAGTGCAGGCTCAAGGTGGTCTAGAAGCCGCAACCGCAATGCAGCAACAAGCGAATAATGGCGCAAGACAACAACAAGTCACAGCCGCTAAAGAGCAATGGTTAAAAGCTCAAGCTGCCACCGAGCTTAGTCTAAAAACATATCAGCGCATTGAAAATCTATTTGATGAAGGTGTTGTCGCAAGGCAAAAGCGCGATGAAGCTTATACCCAATGGCAGGCCGCTAAATATACTGAACAGGCAGCCTATGCCATGTATCAAATGACCGACGAAGGCGCACGCGATGAAACCAAAGCGGCTGCGGCAGGCAAGACTCGTATGGCAGAAGGTGCAGTTAACGAGGTGAATGCAATTTTAGCTGATAGCCAAATGCGTTCACCTAAAAAAGCTGAGGTGAGTGAAGTACTGTTACAAGCGGGTGAGTTAGCACCGAGTGGCTTTCCGGTAGTGAGCATTATTGATATGAGTGATGCTTGGGCTGTATTACAAGTGCGAGAAGATCAATTATTGCAATTTAAACAAGATCAAAGCGTGATGTTAGATATCCCCGCATTGCAGCAGCAAGTTGAATTTACCGTGTCGCACATCAGTGTGATGGGCAATTTTGCCACTTGGCGCTCCACTGAAAGTGGCCATGATTTTGATATGCGTACATTCGAGGTGGAACTGACACCTAAGCAGAAAATAGCCGATTTACGTGTTGGGATGTCGGTATTATTTCGCGCCGACAAGCTCAACGAACATTAATAAGGCTTGCTGATGAGGCATCTATTTCGGCGTGAATGGACAGTGTTATGGCATTCGCCTTGGCAACTCGCCTTGGTGAGCTATATTCCGCTCATCGGCGTACTTGCGCTGTGGTGGTTGTTCAGTGCAGGCTTGCCAAGACAGCTTCCGGTTGCCGTGGTTGACTTAGATAATAGCCAAATTAGTCGTATGCTTACCCGGCAATTATCGGCAAATGCCGTAGTTGCTCCTCGCGCATATGCTAATGAAGCATCAGCGATTGACGCTATGCGTAAAGTGGAAGTTTATGGTTTAGTTATTTTGCCTTATCAGCTTAACAAAGACCTATTAACATCCAAACAACCCACGATTGATATTCGCTATAACAGTCAATTTTTATTAGTTGGCAAGTTACTCTCTAGCCAACTACAACTCAGCCTTGCTGAGGGCTTAACGCATATTGGTGAAGTAAATTTATTGCTCAAAGGAGCCAATAAAGCCACAGTCGATGTGAGTTTAACGCCTATTAGTAATCAAACCACGGCACTATTTAATCGCAATAATAACTATGTCGGATTTCTGGTTCCTCCTATATTGATTGCATTGTGGCAGTTGCTGTCGATGCTGGTTTTTGTCAATAGTGTCAATGCGGAGCTGCTCCCGCAGGGTGAGCGTAACTATTTAGCCAAAGATTTTTGGGCTAAGGTGTGGGTTAAAATCCTGTTCTACAGTCCCATTATGCTTATTCATGGTGGCTTTATTCTGCTGTGGTTATACCATTATTTGGCGATGCCGATAGCGGGTTCGTTATGGCTTTTGGTATTGGCGCAGATGTTCATGCTCATGGCGTTGTGGTTGATCGTGTTATTTATTTTTATGCTGATGCGTGACAGTGCGCGGGTGGTCAGCTTTTGTACTGCCTTATTTGCTCCTGCGTTTGCGTTTATGGGGATTACCTTTCCAGTTAATGATATGCCTTTATTGGCTAAATGGTGGCGCTTGATTATGCCATCAAGTCATTATATCGACTCTCATGTCAGTGTGGTGAGCTACGGGGTGAACTTGCCACAAGTGTTACTGCAAATCAGTTCATATTGGGGCTTTTTACTATTAATCCCTTTGCTTTATGTGTTGGGGCGTCATGCTCAGAAAATACCGCCTCAAGTTCCCGTGAGCAAGTCAATTAGTCTGGGAGTCAAGTGATGAACTTCTGGCAGTTAATGGTTGCAGAATGCAAAGCGATACTGGCTGATAAAGCCATAGTCGTGACCTTATTTGGTGGCGTGTTATTTTACTCAGTACTTTATCCGTTACCGTATCTGCATCAGGTGCCGACAGAGCAGCAGATTGTGGTCGTTGATCATGATAATTCATCTCTCAGCCGATTGGTGACACGTCATGCCGATGCCAGTGCCAAGATAAAAGTACTCGCGAATGTAAACAGTATTGACCAAGCCCAAGCTTGGATTGATGCTGGTAAAGCGCACGGTTTATTGGTTATCCCAGCAGATTTTAGGCGTAATTTGTTATTGGGCAAAGGCGCGACATTAAGTTACGGCGGTGATGCGAGTTACTTTTTAATTTATTCTGCGATTGTTGAAGGCTTAGTTTCTGCAGGTATTGATGCCAGTAAACACGTGCAAATGATAGGTTTGCTCGCCCGTGGACAAAACCCAGAGTTAGCGCAGCAAGCTGTTAATTCTATCCATATTAATTCGGTGCCGGCTTTTAACCCCAGTTTGGGTTATACCCCCTATGTGGTACCGGGTTTATTTTTATTAATTTTGCATCAAACCTTATTAATTGGCACAGGTATTTTGGGCGCAGGCCAATGGGGTAAACAGGGCTACTGGCAGCAAGTCCGGCCGGTGACCTTAGTGCTTGCAAGGCTTAGTGTGTTTATGATGATTTATGCATTATTCAGCAGTTTCTACTTAGGCGCTTGTTTTTATTGGTATAAAGTCAGCGTGGTTGCCTCTGTGATTGAAGTAGGCTTATTTATGTTGCCCTTTTTATTGGCTACGGGGTCGTTAGGTATTTATCTCAGTAGTTTGTTCCGCCGGCGTGAATTACCCACCCAATTGTATTTACTGGTCTCTATGCCAATTTTATTTGTGTCAGGATTTGTGTGGCCAATTGCGTTGATTCCACAGCCATTGGTAGTGGCATCGCAAGTTATTCCTGCTGTGCCAGCGATTATGGGGATGCTCGAGTTAAATCAATTAGGGGCAGGTTGGTTGGCCGTGTTGCCTAAATGGCTGCAATTATGGGGCCTATTCGCCGTTTTTGTGACTATGGCAATAGTGGCCATTGCACGTAAACAGCAAGATGTTAAAACTCCATCATAGTATCGTGTGTAAACTTAGTATCGAGTGTAAACGACAAAAAGGCTGTAGCAGTTTCACGTTCTGCCAATCAATTCTGCTGACAAAAATAGACAGGTATCGTATTGATTGACCTGTCTATTACTGCACATTCAGCAAGATGTACTAACAAAAAACTGTTTGGCTGATTGCATTGAACCGTGACGGTTTTTTGGTCTGGGTCCAATTACATCATTCCGTCTTGTGTGCTGGTTAATGATGCTTGTAAACGTTCAACGTTATGCTGATAAATACTGCTGTTATCCACTTTTGCCGCATATTTAAAATCAGCTAATGCACCTAATTTGTCATTATTGATTAACTTCATTATGCCGCGATTATTGTAGGCATAAGCACGCTCTACCATTGATGCAATTGCGACTTGAGTACGGGCACTTTTCACTGCAGCATCACAGGCTTTTTCGGCATTTTCCATGTCAGATAGTTGCACGTAACCTGCACATAAGTTCACATTGCGAGAATAGTCATCCACTGTGTATTTACTTGCAGACAATGTTGCTGTGAGCCCTTGCTGAACATCACCAGATTGCAATGCGTTAACACCTGGTACATCTTCAATTAATACCATTTTGTAGGCATTGCTATTGATGTGATGGCCTTGTTCGTCAGCCATAACTTGTCGATGCTGTCAGTATTAATGTGGCACTCATTAGGCCGTTAACTATGCTTTTTTTTCATGATGTCGCTCCCTTAAACGTTTACGTAGCGCCGCGCTACAGATGAACTTTAGTCAAAAGGACTAAAGCCGACAAACGATAAAAAACGCATTAATAGATTAAAAAAATTCACTTATATCGACAAGTTAATCAAGCTTAGTGCAGTGATGCTGAGCGACTTAGGTATTTTATCGTGTTTATCTTAATTCATTGTTGCGATGCTTTATTTAACATCACTCAATAGATACTGCTGATCGGTGACCTGTACTTTTGTTTATGACTTGGTGCCACAGTTAAGTTGTTGGCAAAAAGAGTCATTTATGCTGAGGTTTGCTTTTTGGGAGTGAATCTTAGATTATCAAACTAGACATGTTGCCCCTCTCGCTTTCTTTTTGCGCTGACCATTTTTAAATATCAAGCATGATATTGACCGCCAAAAAATTGCTAGACTTTGCCATACAAAAGAAAGACAAGAAGGACGAGACAGACGATGATCGCTGCCTATTCACTATATTTAGCTACTGCATACAGTGGTATTTTATCAGCGGAAACATAATGAAACTTTTGTATAAAATTGTATTTTCGGTAACTGTTTTTTTGGTTGTGCTCTATTACTCGAGTTTTTATATTTTACCGAGTATCACAATAGTAAATAATTCGGGAGCCGAGATCACTCAGGCTGAAATTGATTTACCCAGTACTCATTTGGATTTTGGCTCAATTGAACAAGGCACGAGTAATACGCTTCATTATGCTTTAACGCAACAACGAGATGGGGTCTATACCTATAGAATCGACGCTAAAGATTTAGCGGTGTATCACGGTAGTTGTGGTTACGTTACCAATAACGAACTTCATAAGCGTGTTGTGATTTATATCGCCAGTGATGCGCAAGTAGTGTGTAAATAGGTATAAAAAAGTCACATTACTGCGAGTTTTAATCGCTAGGATTACTTAATTCAACCTATGACAAGCCGTTATTTTAGCTGCACCACGATTTTTAATCATTTTCATGGCTCATGTGAAAACTGCTTTTATCTCAATCTGAGCCAGATATCCTAAGCCCTTCAACTTTTGACACCTAACGGCTTTCATCGTGAAAGCTTTTAAGGATCCAGTCTATTAGCAATTGCACTTCTGGGCGCTGCTGTTCATTGGAATGGCGGGTGAGGTAATAGCGGTCATGGCTATAAAGTGGCTGGGGGAATAATGGAATCAGGATTTTGTTATCAAACCAAGCTTGGCTGATAGGCAGGGGAATTAATGCAACGCCAAGCCCTTGCTCTGCCGCTCGCGCGACACTGAACATACTGTCTAATTGAATAATTTGTTTGGGTTTGAATTGCTCAAAGCCGATATTGTCAGCCCATTGATGCCATGCGTAGGGTCTGGCTTTATGCAATATCAACGGCACCTTGGTTAACGCTTTAAAGCCTTGTGATGATAGCTCAGAGTGGAGCTGTGCATTACATGCTGGCATATACGTTATTGGAAATAGGTCATATACATTGTCGCTAGGCTGCTGTTTACCCGAGAGCATAATCGATACATCAGTGTGTTTTATCACATCACTGCGCGATTTAATCGTTTCGAGTTTAAGGTTGATATTAGGGTATTTGGATGACCAGCCAATAAGTTTAGGCATAAACAGCTCGCTAGCGAAAAACTCAGGCATTGAAATACTGACTTCGAGCATTCTGTCTGACTGATTAAATTCACTGACAGTGTTGACCAGTTGCTGCATGACTGGCTCGATCGCTTGGTAAAACCGTGCACCAACTTCAGTTAAGGCAACCGAGCGGGTTTGACGGATAAACAAGCTTAGATTGAGGGTTTCTTCCAATTGCTTAATTTGGTGGCTAACGGCAGATGGTGTGAGGTACAGCTTTTTAGCCGTTTCTTTAAAACTTAAGCATTCAGCTGCGACGCAAAAGCAACGAAGGCCACGCATTGAGGTGTGTAAAGGAAGCATTTAATTCTCAGCAAGGACTAATTAAGTCATTTAATGGAGTAACAGTGTCGACTAAGTAGTAGTGCATTTTTATTATTATTATTGTGAAAGCAAAGATCAGACCATGCTTTAAAGTCTTATTTAAACAAAGTACTAACACATCTGGTATTTATATTTTGAGTTGCTTTAGTGCTTAAACGAATAAACATTGCACCATCTCAGTGCAATGTTTTTAGCATTTTGGTCATCAGGAGGTAAGCAGGGCTAGGGCTTATGGCTGCTACTCGATTAGAAGTACAATGTTTCTAGCTTAGTGCCATCAATAAAGATATCGCACTTATCAGCGGTGCTTGATTTTGCAGATTGGATAATACTCGCTACCACGCCAAAGCTACCGCCTTGATCGCCTAATACCGAACCGAAATAGCAATCACCTTTAACAGCCATGCCTTTGAACTTAGCGTTAAGATGCTGGGTTGGGGTCATTGGTGGGAATCGACCTTGCATGATCGTGTCACCATTAGCGATTAACTGTAGCTTGTTTTTTTCTTTGTCGTATATGCCACCAAAAATGATGGTTTGGTCATTCACTACCACAGTTTTGTTTTGTGCAACGATAGGGGGTTTAGCGGCACAAGCGCTAAGAAGCACGCCTGCGGTTAAAGTAGAAAGTATAAAAAGTTTGCGCATTATTATTCCTTAGTATGCGTCGAGAGGCGTATTCTGGCCCTCGAATGAGTAAACTAGCCCTGTTTACCTATTTGGAATGCACAGTGGAGTTCCATAGTGCACAACGTGCTTATTGTAACAACTTATCAACGAATGCCAATAATAAAAACAGCCTGCTAAAAGAGCAGGCTGTTTAGTCACTCTAGAGCAGTCTTTTATAACAAGCTGACATAAAATTTCAGTTCAGTGACCACACCTTTAGGCGTCGTTGCTGTCAGTGTTACTTGGCTGGTGCCAGGTGTACCGATATTTTTGAGGGTAAAGGTGGTTGATGTTCCCCCCGCCGATGTTGTGTTCGGTACGCTGTAGCCTGAGAACTGCAACTCACCTTCTGTGCTGGCAACGGTTAAGGTGGTACCTGAAGGTAATATTTGCTTGGCACTATCTGTTAACACCACAGTAAACGTCGATATTTCATTTAATCCGATAGGTTGAATATCACTGGTGTAATCGTTAATCACAGCGTCATCTTGACTCACAACAAACGTCGCATTAGAGCCTGACATAGTTAACACCAATGCTTTACGAATATAGGTGGTCGTGGCAGTGCTATCACATAAGCTGCCTTCACACTGAGGGCCATTAAATTTACCATCAGCCGCTTGATACGCAGTACTGGCTTGAATATTAAAATATGGCTCACCTAAGTCATGGGTGCGAGACTCATTGTCATCCCTAAAAGCATCAGGTAAATCAACAAAGCCACCGTTATGGTAAGTTTCAACATCCATACCATCACCACTACACGCAATTGACCTTGTACCATTTAAACAACCATTAACCACGCCGCCATCAGCAGCATCAAACACATTGTTACCGTTGGTATCGAAAAAAGTTTCGTGCCCTAAGGCATAAGCCATAATTGTGACACGGTGATCGCTTACTCGTGGCGATGCCGATGTCCAAATAACTGAACAGCGACCATCTGCAATAGTACACGATGGCTCAATTTGTCCACCTTCAGCGGTGAAGTTGATGGTCGTGTCATCTGGTGCCGGGTTACCAAAACTGTCAGAGGCATAAGCGGTAATGGTCACTTGCTCGCCATTGTAGTCAGCCGCTTCAGGATTACCGTTTGACCTTGAAATACTAAAGCCTAGTTGCTGTGGTATTCCGGTATTGACGGTGAGTTGTTCTGATTGGCTGGTAATGGTTTTATTCGTGTCAGCATCAGTTGTTGATGCCATTACCCGAACCGGTGTTGGAATCGTGCCGGCTTGAACGCGAACGCTGACCAAGCCCTGAGCGTTAGTAATACTGCTATCTATTACTGCGCCATTAGCAAATTGTAAACCGCCAACTGTAGTATCTAGACTAAAGTTTACTTGTTGTTGAGCAGCAGGTTGACCATTCGCACTAGAAACTAAAAAGGTGACTAAGGATGATTCAGTTGAGCCTGTGCCGCCTGAACCTTTGATACGGATTTGGCTTGGGTCAGCTGACACAAAACTCACGTTAGATAAGGTCTGACGGGCTAAAATAAAAGGTAAGCTTGCGTTTAAGCTACTGCCATTCACAGTAGTGGTCGCGATGATAGTGTCATTGCGTTCACTATTACCACTGCAACTAACATCAGAAAATGTTGAGCTTGCTGAGCCAGATAAGCTGGTGATAGGTGAGTCGAGTGAGGCATTATCATTGAAGGAACAGTCTGAGCTAAAGCTAATACTGGTCGGGCTTTGTAGGCGAGTCATATTGCCAGCTGTGTCTTCGCTGACGAGCGTCGCGGTAACTCCAAAAGTGCCACCGGCGCTAATGGTATAACTACCATCCGCTGCTGTTAGTGTTGTGGCTAATTCTCCTTCGACAAACTCACCATTAGCATCAATGGATCCCATTTTTACGATGCCAGCAGTGGCAATGTCGTCAGTCGCTAACACTTCATAAGCGCTAGTACTGCTGAGGGTTACCCCTTGATATTCTGTTGTTGCTGTTAATAAACTGGCGCCTAACTCTGATGCTGACGGAGTATAATTAAGAGTGGCGATACCTGAAGCTTTAGTCAGAGCAGTCGCGGGCGTTAACGTCGCACTACCGGCATTGAATGTGACAATTTGGTTAGCAATACCTTGGTTATTACTGTCGGTAAGTAACGCGCTGAGTTGCACTGTTTTATCAAGATTAAAGCGGGTAATTGGACCTGTAGCATCTGTAATTGAAGCTGTTAATTGAATCGCTTCAGCAGGAATACTTGTGGTGTATTCTTTAAATTGATAATTGCGACTCGCGCTAACTGAGTCAGCATCGCTTGGTGAATAAGTTGCGCTAAGAATGCCAGCCTCGATGCCGCCAGACGTGACAATCGTAGTCGCAAGGCCGGAAGATAATGTTAATGCGCTAGCGGGTGTGACTGTGGCAGTGCTAGTACTGAATGTAATCAGGGCTCCGCTGACGTTAGCATTACCGAGTTTGAGATGTGCAACGGCACAAAAACTGCCATCGATATCAAAAATCAGAGATTCAGTACTGGCATCACATTGGCCATTGACGACATTTTGATAGCTTACAGTAATACTGTAACTGCCATTTGACGTGTCAGCATCGGTGCCATCCGCAGCACCGTTGCAACCTGTAAATAGCAACACTGAAGTTAATAGTAACATTAGTGTGCGAGTCATCATTTTTAGCCGCATTAGCAATATCCTTATTCTATTAAACAGACTATTTTTGAAATGGCCCTAGTCTTTGATTTCAGCTCTTAAATACTTATATAGCTCTTTAGACGATTTTGATTCTGGGCCTTTAGCCAGTTCTTTATTTGTTTGGCGGATCAGTTGACGCAGTTTTTGACGATCAAGTTGTGGATGTAAATCCAGAAGTACTTGAACCTCGTCATCACCATTTGCTAATAAACGCTCGCGCATCTTTTCAAAAATCTGTATTTGAGCAGCTTCATTATTGTTTTTGTTCAACACTTTATCGAGTGCTGCTTCAATAGGTTCATGCTCGTATCCACGCATCAATTTACCAATGTATTGCAAATGGCGGCGATAGGCTTCGGTTTTTTGCTTAATCAGTTTTGATTTTAGAATCGCATCATATAAGAATTCATCTAAACCCATTTTGTCTAATTGAGTTTTGCTCAGGGCCACTAAACGCATGCCAAGTGCTTGAGCATCCTCACTTTCTTTTTTAACGCCTGTTCTGCTGACATAGTTGTCATCATTATCATAGGGCTGCTGAAACAGTTCAGAATCGCCAACAATTTTCATAGTCATAAACCTCAAGTCAATATGAGTTAATGATAGCATTTATTTGGCCTAGAATATGCAGAATTTATTGATGATAGTGAGCGATATAAATGCACGGTTATCAATCGCCAATTGAATTTGATATGCTAGCGGGAACTAGACTAATCAAAGAGTAATTTTGTGGCTTCTCATCTCTTCAGCGCCTAGCGCAACTGAACCAACACCTAGAATTGATTCTGAATTATCTGCGTTAAAAGATGCTGTCGCTGTCGCGTTAGAATACGCAAAAGTGTTAGGCACTTCGGCCGCTGAAGTGGCTATTAGTAAGCAGCAAGGTTTGTCGGTTTCTACCCGTGAAAAAGAAGTTGAAACCGTTGAGTTTAATAAAGACGGTGCGTTAGGCATTACCATTTACCGCGATGGTCGCAAAGGCAGCTCATCAACCTCGGACTTAAGCCCAGAGGCGATTCGCCAAGCGGTAAAAGCCGCCGATGGTATTGCAAAATATACCTCAGAGGATCCTTTTAGTGGCTTGGCTGATCCCCGCTTTGATGGCGCAAGATATTCGCGATTTAGAGTTATACCATCCACACGATATCGATGCAGAAGAGCTGGCACAGCTGGCTATTCGCGCCGAAGAAGCCAGTTTATCAGTTGATAGTCGTATTCGAAATTCAGACGGCGCCAGCGCTAATGCGCATACAGCTGCCAGAGTGTATGGCAATAGCCATGGGTTTCTTAATGGCTATTGCAGCTCTCGCTACAGTTTGAGCTGTGTGGTGATAGGCGAAGAGTCTGACGGTAATTTACAGCGTGACTATGACTATACCGTTGCGCGTAAGTACAGTGATTTATTGTCTCCAGAAGCCGTTGGTTTGCAAGCGGCAAACAAAACCTTAAGCCGTTTAGATGCACGTAAAATTGCCACCGCGAAAATGCCGGTGCTATTTGCGCCAGAAATTGCTACCGGCCTGATGGGCCATTTAATTGGTGCGATCAGTGGCAGCAGTATTTACCGCAAGTCGAGCTTCTTAATGGAGGCATTGAATACCCAAATATTCCCAGACTGGTTTAGCATCGAAGAGCAGCCACATTTGTTAGGTGCTTTAGCCAGCGCTAATTATGACAGCGAAGGTGTCGCTACCCAAGATCGGCGTATTATTGATCGCGGCCAATTAGAAACTTACTTATTAACCAGTTATTCTGCACGTAAGCTAGGTATGACCAATACTGGTCATGCTGGTGGTATTTATAACTGGACCTTAAGCCATTCAAACCAAACATTTGATGACTTGGTCAAAACCATGAATACCGGCTTAATTGTTACCGAAGTAATGGGCCAAGGCGTTAATGGCGTTACGGGTGATTATTCTCGCGGCGCGGCCGGCTTCTATGTTGAAAATGGCGAAGTGCTATACCCAGTAGAAGAGATCACCATAGCGGGTAATTTAAAAGACATGTTTATGGGAATACAAGGTGTAGGTAAAGATCGCGATTTACGTTCATCAATCCGTACCGGCGGAATTTTACTGAGCGAGATGAAAATCGCGGGGAATTAACCCCTTTTGCTGATCAACGCATTTATGGTTTAAATGCAAACAATGAAAGCCTCTTATCTAATTGATTAAGAGGCTTTTTTTAGCTTTAATTTGGCTCTTGACGCTTTATCACTCTACTTTACCTTTCTTGACAGTCGTTTACAGGCAAGGGGTGTCATAACTCTTGCAAATGTAACTAGATGGTTAATGGAGTAAATATGTTTCACAAAAAAATAAGTCGATTGATGATAATGTCTGCAATGGGAGTCTTGTTATTAGGCTGTGGCTCAGGCAGTGAAGAGAGTAGTGATGATGTTGCTTGATGAGTAAATAAGCTCAAACAAAAAGCCGATATCAATGATATCGGCTTTTTATGTAGAGCATGCATTACAACTGAGCAGGATTAATCTTCGACTTTCACGCCCCACACGTCGTGCTCATCGGCATGAATAATCTGTACCCATACTTGATCACCTGGCTGGACGTCAAACTCGTCGGTTAAATAGACCTTTCCGTCAATTTCTGGCGCGTCCATGTATGAGCGGCCAACTGCGCCTTCGGTGTTTACTTCATCAATTAGAATGAGATATTCTTGCCCAATTCGAGCTTGCAATTTGTCGGCACTAATTTGTGCTTGCACAGCCATAAAGCGCTGTAATCTTTCTTCCATAACATCATCAGGGACATGGTCTGGTAAGTCGTTGGCCTTAGCACCTTTAACCGGCGAGTATTTAAAACAACCGACGCGATCAAGTTGTGCGGCTTCTAAAAATTCGAGTAACTCTTCAAACTCTGCTTCAGTTTCACTCGGGAAGCCAACAATAAAGGTCGAACGAATCACTAATTCTGGGCAAATCTCGCGCCATTTAGCAATGCGTTCTAATACTTTGTCTGAACTACCAGGACGTTTCATTAGTTTCAGTATGCGTTTATTAGCATGCTGAAACGGAATGTCTAAATACGGTAAAATACTACCTTGTGCCATTAATGGAATGATGTCATCGACATGTGGGTAAGGGTAAACATAATGCAAACGTACCCACACACCTTGTTTGGCTAACTGCTCACAAAGCTGCTGCATATGGGTTTTAACTGGCATACCATCCCAAAAAGCAGTTTTATGCTTTACATCAACGCCATAAGCAGAGGTGTCTTGTGAAATAATCAATAATTCTTTCACGCCAGCATTCACGAGACGCTGTGCTTCACCTAATACATCACCAATAGGGCGAGTCTAAATCACCGCGCATTGAAGGGATAATGCAGAAAGTACAGCGGTGATTACAGCCTTCGGATATTTTCAAATAGGCGTAATGTTTAGGGGTCAGTTTGATGCCGTGATCAGGCACTAAATCAATTAATGGATTATGTTTTGGTTTCTCAACATGCAGGTGAACTTGCTTTAACACTTCATCATAAGCATGAGGGCCTGTCACCCCTAAAACATTAGGATGAAGTTCGATAATTTCGTCTTTCTTTACCCCTAAACAACCCGTCACTAACACTTTACCGTTTGCCGCTAATGCTTCACCTATGGTCTCTAAAGACTCTTGTACTGCACTATCGATAAAGCCACATGTATTGACAATTACCAGATCGGCATCATCGTAACTGTTGGTGACATCATAACCTTCAGTGCGCAACTGTGTCAGTATCCGTTCAGAGTCGACAAGGTTTTTGGGGCAACCCAATGAAACAAATCCAATACGATTACCGGTGGTTTCTGTGTTCAGGCTATTGGCCTTAAGTGTTTTTACCGGAATGTCTAACGTGGTGGTTTGCTTGGGTTTAAAAGTTTCAACTGTCATATGATCTCACACATAAAGTTAACGATATTGGTGGGGATGTCAAAGTGGGCGGATTATACCTGAACGGGCTAAAAGGTATAGATCCATTTAGCGTGAAAAGTATACTCATAAACAGTATGTAAAGTATAGGTGATAGCGGATGTTAGCTGATGGCAAAATACAAAAACGACGGATAATGTTAACCATTACCCGTCGTTTTTAATCTTGCACAGATATAGGAGTAAACCTATTTGTAAATAAGTTAATTTGTGCGGTATTGGCTTAAAATCTTACCTAAATCACTTGATGCTTTTGATAGTTCTTTAACACCACTTGAAGACTGTTGCGATAAACCTCTAATAATATTTGATTTCTGTCTTATTTCAGTCAGTTCTTTAGCAATATCATTGGCTACGGCACTTTGTTCTTCTGATGACGTTGAAATTTGGAAGCTCATGTCCATAATCGATTTCGATGATTCAGAAATGGCATTAATATCGGTACCAATATTGGCAATTAGATCGCTACTGGTCTGTGCTTGCTTGACGGTATCGCGAGTAATACTGTCGATATTGAGTGTTTCACTTTGCAGTAATTCGATCATTTTATGAATTTCAACCGTTGCTGCTTGAGTACGACCGGCAAGGGTTCTTACCTCGTCTGCAACCACCGCAAAACCACGACCCATTTCACCAGCGCGCGCCGCTTCAATGGCTGCGTTTAATGCCAGTAAGTTGGTTTGATCTGAAATGGCATTAATCGTGGTAATGACTTCATTAATATTGGTGGCATTGACTTTTAAGGTCGTGACCGAGTTTGAAGTTTGTTCAATGTAGCTAGATAACTGCTTAATCTCATTAATGGCACGTTTTGCTCGGTCATAACTCTGGCGTGTATATTCTGAATCTTGTTCCACTCTTTGGGTCGAATTACGGGCAATATTCGACACTTCTGCCGCAGATGCGGTCATTTCTTCCATTGCCGTAGCGACTGAGTCGAGTGAAGCATACTGTAAGTCAATTTGTTCAGCACTTTGTACTGCATCATTGGCAAATGAGCTGGAAGTGGTTTGCAATGTTCCGGCACTTTTTTTCACAGCAACGACAAGTTCAGTTAATGTGTCCATGGCTTTGTCTAGTGCGCAGCCAATGGTACCGAACTCATCACGGCCAGGATGGAAACCTAAACGAGAGGTTAAATCACCTTTGGCAATTTTTTCTGTGGTACTCCACAACACCCATAGGGCACCACCAATAAAGGTGGCATTCCAGTAAATCACCAATGCAAACGGTAACACCCACAAGAATGATAGCAATAACGAAACTAATGCCGCTTGCTTAGCCGTAGCTTCTTGGCCATAGACTGATTCACTCATCGCATAATATTGGTTATTTAATGTATAAACGGCAGTAACAGTATCTTGTTGGCGTGAGCTGGTTTGCAAACGACCCGATACTTGTAAGCCGAGATTTGAGGCTTGATCTAGCTGATTGGTCGCATCAAGTGCTTGTACTGTAGCGGCCGTTTTTTGCTCTAAAACATGCAGAGATTGCTGCTCAATGTTGTCTATTTTACTAAAGTAACTGCTAAACGATACGCTTGATAAAATGATGAGGAATAGTCCGAAGATCGTCCAAAACTTATCGTTAATGGACATTTTGATGAAGAGTTTATCGATATTTCTGAAATCAACTTCTTTCATGGTTTTAGTACCTAAACCTGTAAATACAATAAATTTGAATACTAGATGAGCCGTTAGTGTTTTGATACTAATAGTCAGCGTGGCAGTATTTTTTTGTGACCAATATGGCATTGGTTCATGTTCAATATCGACAATAACACGAATAACTTAAATGAATTATCTATGTCGACAGCTCATCCGGTGTCTGCCATGTCAATCAGCCAATATTAGCGTAATAGTTAGCTAAAAGCCTTACATTTTCAAGCTGATGTTACGCCAAAAAATCCAATATGAAACAAATAATTCTATTTTTAATTTTATTTTCAACAGAATTGTTACAAAACTTATCTTGTTAAGTTGTCATTATGTCTAGTCGTGTTCTGAGTCTAGTTATTGTTTTATTTGATGTATTTCTTTTATTCGCAGATGTCGTTTTTCTGTAGGGATAAAATTACTTGTTAATCAATCAGATATCAAATTTATTTACCTCATTAATGTGATCTATGTTCTTTTTTCTGTAAACAAACTTTGGGACAATCGCGCCGCATATTACAAAAAAATAGCATTTATATTACAAAATATGGGGTTACAAAATGAAAGGACTGACTAAACTAACGGCGGTTTCACTCGCAGTTGCTGCAGCATTGCCTATGATGGCAAATGCAGATGTATTGATAAGTGAATACGTTGAGGGTAGTGCAAATAATAAAGCGATTGAACTGTACAACAACAGTGATGTTGCGGTTGATTTAACAGGTTACAAATTAGTTCGTTATAAAGACGGCGATACAGCAGCGCTAGATATGGTTGAGTTAACCGATTCGATAGCTGCAAAAAGTGTCAAAGTGATTTTGCACCCAAGTGCAGCGATTACCTTACCGGCAGCCACAGACTCTATGACTGGCAACTTGTACTTTAATGGTGGCGATGCTGTTGGTCTATTAAAAGACGGTGTGTTAGTTGATGTAATTGGTGAAATTCCAACGCCAAGTGGCTGGGGGTTAGATGCCACCTTCCAACGTAATTTAGATAACTTAACGGCTAACACTACCTATGATGCTACCCAGTGGGTTGAATTAGAAAAAGACACTTTCAGTGGTTTAGGTTCGCTTGATGCTGCGGTTGCGCCAGAGCCATCTACATTCACCTGTAATGGTGCAACGCTAACTCATATTTATGACGTTCAAGGTGCTGGAGATGCAAGTCCTTTAATTGCCGAGGGGAGTTTTTCATCCGCTAACGAAGTCACCGTAAAAGGGATAGTTACTGCCAGAAGTGACAGTTTATACAAAGGTTTCTTTATTCAAGACATGCAAGGTGATAACTCACCTTATACTTCTGACGGTATTTTTGTTTTCATGAACCAAGCGGCACCAGACACGGTTCAGCCCGGCGCTGAAGTGTGTGTGCAAGGTAAAGTCAGTGAGTATTACGGCTCAACTCAGATAGACATTAAAGACGATCAAAAACTTGAAGTGGGAGCAATGGGTGACGTACCTGCTGCCAGTGCATTTTATGTTGCCGATGGTGAAACGCTTGCACAAGCATTAGAACGTGTTGAAGGCATGAAAGTGAAGCTAGATGCTGGTAGCGAGATGAAAATTTCTCGTACCTTTAGTTTCGATTATGATTCATACCGCAACAATATGATGTTGTCTCATAAAGCGCCATTAATGAAGCCTACTCAAGTGTTTGAACCGAATTCGGCCGATGCCATTGCACTCGGTAAAGCCAATGCGGTAAATCAGTTATTTGTAGAATCTGACTTCAAAGCAAAAGACGGTGAAGTGCCTTACTTCCCTGACTTTAATGCTGAGACCGGTTATATCCGTGTGGGCGATCAGCTCACAAACCTTGAAGGTGTGATTGGTTATAGCTACAACTCATACCGAATTTTAGCGACCAACACCATTACAGCGGGTGATTTTATCCGTGTAAATGATCGCACTGATGCGCCGACTGTGGCAGACATGGGTGATATTCGTGTCGCTAGCTTTAACGTATTGAATTTCTTTAACGATGCTGTCGGCGGTGATGCCAATCCATCAAACAGTAACCGTGGCGCGCTAACGGAAGAGGAAATGGTTCTGCAACGCACTAAGATTGTGTCTGCGCTAGTGGCTATGAATGCTGATGTTGTTGGCTTAATGGAAATTGCTAACAATGGCTTTGGTGAGCTAAGTGCCGTGCAAAATTTAGTTGATGCACTGAATGCTGAATTAACCGATGAGCAAGCATATCGCTTTATCGAAATTGCAGATGCGGACAAATACGACGGTAAGTTTATTGGTACTGATGCCATTACCGTTGGTATGTTATATCGCCCAGCGCGCATCACTTTAGACGGCGCTGCAAAAGTTATTGCAACGCCTGAGCAACATGCTGCAGAAGGCGCTCAAACTCGCGAGAAAGATGGTGTGGTTGAGAAAAACCCTAGTTCTGATAAGTTCCAACGTCACAGCTTAGTGCAAACGTTTAGTATTAATGATGAAAAACTGACCGTCGTTGTTAACCACCTAAAATCGAAAGGTTCAGGTTGTATCGAAGACTGGGCGGAGTTTAATGAAAATGCTGAGCCAGCAGACATGCAAGGCAAGTGTAATGCTTTTCGTGTATCAGCGGCTAAAGTATTGGGTGACTCATTAAAAGATGTCGAAGGCGATATACTGGTTATTGGTGATTTAAATGCTTATGGCAAAGAAGATCCAGTTGCTGTATTGACTGACTATGATGCGTCAACCACAGATCATGTTATCCGCACCGCGTCTTGGACCACTTTAAACGGTAAAGTGTACGAGCGTGAAGGCAGTGTCATTGATAAAGGTTATGGGTTAATTAACTTAAACACTCAAGCTCATGGTGCAACGACTTACTCATACAGCTACAACGGTGAGTTAGGTAACTTAGACCATGCACTAGGTAATGCGAGCTTAGCAGCTAAGTTAGTCGATATTGATGACTGGCACATCAACTCAGTTGAATCTAACCTGTTTGAATATGGTAGTAAATACACTGGTGATTTGGTTAAGTCTGAAAGTGCATTCTCAGCTTCTGACCATGACCCTGTGATCATTGCACTAAGCTACCCTGCGCCAGTAACACCAACACCTACGCCAACACCAGAGCCTGTTCAAGACAGTGACGGTGGTAGTTTAGGTTACTTCGCATTGATGTTATTAGGTGCACTAGGCTTACGCCGTCGTAGTTAATGATGATGTGTTAAGCGGTATCGTAGTTAATTGATGATACATAAAAAAGGATGACAGCTGTCATCCTTTTTTTTATGAGCCATGGTGTATAAACCTGTTACTACTATTGCGTACTATGTGCAGATTTGCACACATAAAAAAAGGCGCCTAAGCGCCTTTTTGTTAAGCAAACTTAGATTGATTCAATTAAATCATACTGTTCACGTAACACTTTAATAATGTCAGCTTTTGGATTCGCAGGTAATGGAATCGTGGCTCCAGTTACTTTTTCAGCTACACCAATATAAGTGCGTGATACGCTCATCATAGCCTCTAACGGCAAGTCGTTGTCACGGGCAAGCGCTTCACGTTCTGGCATTCTGTCTTTGTTTAATAAAATGTCGGCATCGTCAAAATGGTTTAACAAGAATTGACGGAAACCTTCTTTGGAATTTTCAACAATCTTACCTTCGCGATAAGCTGCGCCATCCCAAATACGTGATGAATCAGGGGTGCCAACTTCATCCATGTAAATGAGTTTAGCGTTGCCGTCTTTATCGTTGACATAGCCAAACTCGAATTTGGTATCGACAAACACTTGGTCAAGCTTGGCTAGCGCATCAGATATTACCTTAAAGCCTTGCTTGAGCAGAACTTCATACAGGTCGATATCTTGTGGTTTTTCAAAGCCAAATGCTTGGTAGTTGGCTTCAATATCACTGCGGCTAATATTGACGTCATCCTGTGCTGGCACACCAGGAATACCAGCTAGAATACCTTTGGTAGACGGGGTGATTAGCAGTTCAGGTAGCTTTTGATCTTTGCTTAAGCCTTCTGGCAGGGTGATGCCACAAAAGACTCGTTCACCTTTTGAATAAGCACGCCACATTGAACCCGTTATGTACTGACGGCAAATCGCTTCCACTTTAATCGGGCGAGCTTTTTGAACGATCCACACAAAAGGGTGTGGAATGTCTAAAATGTGGCTATCGGCTAAACCATTTTCAGCGAACAAGCCAAACCAATGATTAGAAATGGCATTGAGTGCTGCTCCTTTACCTGGGATCCCCTGCAAGTTACCTTCGCCATGAAAAATGCAGTCAAATGCAGAAATGCGATCACTGATCACCATAATCGCCAGCGGAGTATCTTCAGGTACATCGTAACCTTTGTCGCGAATTAAGCGGCGGCTATCAGCATCTGTTAGCCAGTAAACACTGCGAACTTTACCACTGTGAACAGGCTTGTCGGTACGGATAGGTAAATCATTGTTAACTGCAAGAACGGAATCAGCAAGACTCATGCGAGTGTTCCTTAGGTTGAAGGGCGTATAGGGTTTTTATGGCGGCTATTTTACCTGCATTAAACGGGTTTGCCACGGGAAAGGGTGAGTTGAAATAGGCTTTTTTGTTATGCGAACAATCTTTGGGTAGTTTAGCAATATCTTGTTCAAGACTTTGTGAGGTTAATCAGGCAAAATTCATTTCCTAAATAGTGTTTGGAATAACAACAATTGAACAGCGAACAAGAAAATATTAATAACCGTTTGGGGCTGATATTCGTGTCTATTGCGGTATTTTTCTGGGGTATTTTGCCTATTGCGTTAAAGCTATCCGGTGGTTTTATTACCCCAGTTACCCTGACTTGGTTTCGGTTTGTCATGGCATTAGTGGTGACCTTGTTAATTCAATGGCGCTTAGGTGCATTACGCCAATTTGTAGGACTGCCGGCAGCGATATGGATGAAATTGGTATTAGCTGGGGTATTGTTGATGTGCAACTACGTATCGTTTGTATATTCATTGGGCTATTTAGCCCCAGGCACTGCGCAGCTTAATTTTCAAACCGCACCGTTTTTTTTAGCCTTTGGCGGGGTGCTGTTTTTTAAAGAGCGCTTTAATGCATTTCAACTGAGTTGTTTTGCCACTCTAGGATTGGGGATGTTGATGTTTTTCCATCCACAGCTGGATTTAAACCAAGCCAGCGATCATCAGGTATTGATTGGCATTATGATTGTGCAATTTTCGGTGATGTCGTGGACCAGTTATGCATTATTGCAGAAATCGGTAAGTCAGCGGTTATCACCCAGTAATGTGCTGTTATTTATTTACGCATTAGGCATTGTGCTTATGGCGCCATTTAGTGATTTTAGTCAGTTTGAAGCAATGACATTAAACCAATGGTGGATCGTCCTGTTTTGTGGTGCCAACACCTTGATTGCATATGGCTGTTTTGGTCAAGCAATGCAATATTGGCCCACGGCACAAGTCAGTGCCATGTTGGCATTAACACCGGTATTGAGTTTTACTGCGACAGAAGTTGTGGTCAATCTTGGTTGGTGGAGCGGGGTATTTGCCGGTGCCGATATTGATGTGTTGTCATTTGCTGGCATCGTTATGATTGTGTGTTCGGTGTTTGCCGTGCAAATTGTACCCTTGTATCAAAAGCGTAAGCAGGCCAAAGCGTTCAGGACTGTACTATAGTACTTTAGTGATACGGATTATCACTAGGGTCGCTTCGCTGCTAGGGCGGACTGCGTCCTGCTAGAAAATGATAACAAGCGAACGCTGCGCTCACGGATAAAACGGTCTAGCGCCTAATCTCTCTCGTCATCTCTCTCGTCATCGCTTGCTATCTCAGGAATAGGGACAGCTTCGCTGCTAAGATTTTATAGCATCTAGCAGCGTAGCGATCTAGGCTCTTGCTATAGCATCTAGCCGTGTAGCGACCTAGAACCTAGAAATAGTGGGAATAACCATTTTCCTTAATCATCCTCCCACCTAATGGTAATAGGCAGGTTGATGGGTATTAATTATTTTCAAACTTATTTTGTAGAATAGAAACTAAAAACAAAAATGGAGCCCTTAGGCTCCATTTTTTGTGTCATTCAACTGAATGATTAACCGTTGTCACGTGGCTTACGTGGACGACGTTCTGCACTTGCAGGGCGGTCACTAGCCGGACGATCACCCGCTGGGCGGTCAGTACGTGGACGGTCACTACGAGCACGATCACTACGTGGACGACGTGGAGCGCCTGCGCCGCGAGTCGTGTCAGCGAACACTTCATCACCCGCTTCACGAATGTTTAAAGGACGACCACAAACACGCACTTTTCTTAGGTGTGAAAGGATGTCTTTAGGCATTCCGTCTGGTAAATCAACTGTTGTGACTTGATCAAACAATTGGATTTGACCAATGAAACGGCTGTCGATGTTTGCTTCGTTAGCAATTGCACCAACGATGTTACCTACACCAACACCATTTTCACGACCTACATCGATAACATAACGATTCATTTTCACGTCTGGGTTATCTTTTAAGCCTTCTGCATCACCAAAGCTGTTTGGTGCTGGACGGCTGCTACGCTCGCCACGGTCACTGCGTTCACGACGTGGACGATCGCCACGGTCGCTATTGCGGTCACCACGGTCGCTACTACCACGTTCGTCACGTGAATCACGTTGACGCTCGGTAATAGTCGGTAACTGTAGTGGACGTTCTTGCTGTACTTGTTGTAACAAAGCAGCAGCCAGTAAATCGGTATCAACTTCAAGTTGTTGACATAATTCTGCGACAGCATTTTTCATGAAATCTAAGTCACCGTTGATGGTTTCTTGGATTTGCTCGCCTAAACGAGATAAACGACGCTCTGCAACTGATTCAGGGCTAGGTACTTTCATTGGCGAAATACGGCTGTTTGTAGCACGTTCGATAGTGCGTAACATGCGCATTTCACGATTGGTTACAAATAGAATTGCCATACCAGTACGACCAGCACGACCAGTACGACCGATACGGTGTACATAGGCTTCTGAATCATAAGGAATATCGTAGTTTACTACGTGACCAATACGTTCAACGTCTAGACCACGAGCCGCAACGTCAGTCGCGATTAAAATATCTAACTTGCCGCGCTTAAGCTGCTCTACAGCACGCTCACGAGCTTGCTGATTCATGTCACCATGTAATGGCGATGAAGCATAACCACGGGCTTCTAATTTTTCTGCTAATTCAACACAGCTGTTACGGGTACGAACGAAGATGATAATACCTTCAGTATTTTCAACTTCTAAAACACGTACTAACGCTTCTAGTTTATTGTGTTGTGATACTTGCACATAACGTTGGTCAATAGACTCAACTGTTGTCTGGCTAGACGCTATGCTGATATTCACTGGGTTAGATAAGTGCTTAGCTGCAACGCGCTTAATTTGCTCAGGCATAGTCGCTGAGAATAATGCAAGTTGGCTATCAGCAGGCTTGTGCTCTAATACCCATTCGATATCGTCGATGAAGCCCATTTTTAGCATTTCATCGGCTTCGTCTAATACTAACGCTTTTAAGCTATCTAGTTTTAATGTGCCACGACGCATGTGATCCATTACACGACCTGGAGTACCAACAATCACTTGTGGTCCACGCTTAAGGGCGTTTAATTGTTGTTGCATGCTTTGACCACCGTAAATCGGTAGTACGTGGAAGCCTTTCATGAATTTGGCATAACTACCAAATGCTTCGGCAACTTGAACCGCTAATTCGCGGGTTGGAGCTAACACCAAAATCTGTGGAGCATTGATTTTCATGTCGATTTTGTTTAGTAAAGGCAGGGCAAATGCGCCTGTTTTACCAGTACCAGTTTGTGCTTGACCGATAATATCTTTACCAGCCATAAGCGGGTCGATACTCGCAGCTTGAATTGGAGTTGGGTTTTCATAACCTAACTCGTCAAGCGAACGCAACAAAGACTCAGACAGGCCGAGTTCGCGGAAAGTTCTTTCAGATGACATTGAGTTGTAGCCTTGTGGATGCGCACGAAGTTCGGAAGCTCGTGCTAAAGTTTCACAGACAGAAAATCAACCCCGTGTCGATTTCCCGCGCCGATAAGGGGGCGTATTATAGCAGCAAGATTGCAAGTTGACCACGTAAAAACTGAAAATAAACATTAATTTGGCCATTAAAGCTGAAGATTGGCCTGATTCTTGATTTTTAAAATCTGTTAATTGATTGAAAAGTGAACACTTGTTGTCGCAGATTAAGCGATTTATGGGGCTTTGGTCAGCTTATCGATACTGATCATTTGATACACTGTTTCAGCAACCGCCACGATGAAGTCTATGTCTAAAGTATCGATTGTGTCTTCGGGTGTATGGTATTGAGCATGCGGTGGCACCCCAAAGTACACCCAAGGATAACCCGCTTGGTGAAATGGATAATGATCAGATGCCCTAAGCCAGTCGGTTTTATTCATCCTTCCACTTAACAAATTGCTGCGATGAGTCTTAATGCATAATTGAGTTTTTTGCATTAATTCTTGCTCAATCGATTCAAAATCAACTAGGTTTTTCTGGCCTTCCATGTAAATGGCTTTGCGACGATCGGGATGACCTATCATGTCTAAATTGATGCTCAGTTCAATTTCCATTTGTGGATATTGTTGTAATAAGGCAACTAAAGCATAGCTACCATATAGGCCGGGCTCTTCTGCGTCAGTAGCCACTAGCATTAAGTTCACATCATCTAACGGCGGATCACCTTGCCATTGGGCTGCAATCGCCATCATTCCTGCAATACCTGATGCATTATCATCGGCTCCTGGATAGCGTTTACTGGCTGTTTGACCTAAGTGATCGTAGTGGGCAGTAATAACTCGCCATCGGTTGGAATTGGTTTTTGCCGCAATAGTGGCAATGATATTGACTCCTGAGGCGGTCGAAAATTGATAATCATAACTAAATGGTACGGCAAATGTTGCTTGCCAGGGTTGTAATCCCATTTCAGCAAAGCGTTTGATTAAGAACTCTTGCGTGAGGCGAGCACCTTGCGTGGCGGTTTTGCGCCCTTGAAATTCTGCAGTGGTTAAGATTGAGATATCTTGGGTGATTTGTTGATGAGCATCGGGCCAGCTGCTTAGTATAGCTGATGAGCATTGGCGCGGCGTTTGACTACAGCCGCTGAGTAAGGCTATTGATAAGCCACACCATAAGCCAAAGCTAACCACCTTAAAACAAGTTTGAGCAGTAAACATGGGTGTTATCTCCTCTTATTTGCTTAAGGTGGCGGCTTGGTTATTTCATTTTTGCACGTTGTTTGTGAAGCGCCAACATTGGCTTTAAAAATCTAGCGGTATGCGATTGAGGATGTTCAGCTACATCTTCTGGAGTGCCAGCAGCTAAAATCATGCCGCCGCCAGCGCCACCTTCAGGGCCTAAATCAATAATCCAATCTGCGGTTTTTATCACATCTAAATTATGTTCAATCACTACCACAGTGTTGCCATGAGATTTCAAGCGATGCAGTACATCTAACAATAGTTGAATGTCGGCAAAGTGCAGTCCTGTAGTGGGTTCATCCAAAATATACAAGGTTTTTCCGGTATCGCGTTTAGACAACTCTTTAGCCAGTTTTACTCGTTGAGCTTCACCCCCAGACAAGGTCGTTGCACTTTGGCCTAAGCGAATATACGCCAAGCCGACATCGATTAAGGTTTGCAGTTTGCGCGCAATAGAGGGAATGGCATCAAAATAGACGCGAGCATCTTCAACGGTCATCTGCAGCACTTCGTGAATGTTTTTGCCTTTGTATTTTACTTCTAAGGTTTCACGGTTATAACGCTTACCTTTACACGAATCGCAAGGCACATAAACATCAGGTAGAAAGTGCATTTCGACTTTAATTAAACCATCACCTTGGCAGGCTTCACAACGACCGCCTTTGACGTTAAACGAGAAGCGCCCCACTTGATAACCCCGGGTACGTGATTCTTGCGTGCCAGCAAACAGCTCACGGATTGGGGTAAAAATACCGGTATAAGTAGCAGGGTTTGAACGCGGTGTGCGACCAATGGGGCTTTGGTCAATATCAACGACTTTGTCACAATGCTCCATGCCTTCAATGCTTCTATAAGGCGCAGGTTCATCGACGGTAGCGCCATTGAGCATCCTATGGGCTATTTTAAAGAAGGTGTCGTTAATCAGTGTCGATTTACCTGAGCCAGATACCCCGGTAATACAAGTAAATAAGCCAACAGGTATGGTTAAATCAACATCTCTTAGGTTATTACCCGATGCGCCAAATAGTTCAATCACTTGTTTTGGGTTCATCGGCGTGCGCTCGTCACTAATGTGAATTTGCTTTTTACCGGAAATATACTGACCCGTGACCGATGCTTCACAGTTAAGAATGTCTTCTAAGGTACCGTCACAAATTACTTCGCCGCCATGCACACCAGCACCTGGGCCGATATCAATAACATGGTCTGCAAGGCGAATAGCATCTTCGTCGTGTTCAACCACAATGACGGTATTGCCCAAATCACGTAGGTGAATAAGAGTTTGCAGTAAGCGTTCATTATCGCGTTGATGCAAGCCGATTGACGGTTCGTCCAGCACGTACATTACGCCTACTAGCCCGGCACCGATTTGGCTGGCTAAGCGAATGCGTTGTGCTTCGCCACCTGATAAGGTTTCGGCTGATCGCGATAAGCTCAAATAGTTAAGGCCAACATTAACCAAAAAACCTAAACGTTGGCTGATCTCTTTTAATATTTTTTCGGCAATCTGTGCACGTTGCCCTGCAAACTCAACTGTGTCGAAATACTGTTTGGCTTCGCCAATTGACCACGTGGTGAGCTGCGGTAGATTGAGTTCGCCAATAAACACGTTACGGGCTTCTTCACGTAAGCGCGAACCACCACAGCTGTTACACGGTTGCATATTAATAAATTTAGACAACTCATCGCGCACCGAATTACTTTCGGTTTCGCGGTAGCGGCGATCCATATTATTTAAAATGCCTTCAAACGGATGGTTACGCACCACCACATCACCGCGATCGTTGATGTATTTAAAGGCAATACTTTGTTTGCCTGAACCGTATAGAACAATCTTTTTGATTTTGTCACTCAGCTCGGCATAGGGTTTTTCAACGTCGAACTTATAATGCTCGGCGAGTGAGCTGAGCATTTGAAAATAATAAAAGTTGCGTCTGTCCCAACCTCTAATGGCGCCGCCGGCTAAGGATAATTCATCGTTAGCGATCACTCGGTCGGGATCAAAAAACTGCTGTACACCTAAACCGTCACAGGTTTGGCACGCCCCAGCGGGATTGTTAAACGAAAAGATCCGCGGCTCAAGTTCTGCCATCGAATAGCCACAGTGCGGACAGGCAAAGTTAGCCGAAAAAATCAGTTCTTCTTTACTGCTATCTTCCATGCTGGCTATTTTGGCAATACCGCCAGACAGCTCTAATGCGGTTTCAAATGACTCCGCTAAACGCTGTTTCATGTCTTCACGTACTTTGAAGCGGTCAACGACCACTTCAATAGTGTGTTTAATGTGTAAATCTAATGTTGGTGGATCGGTTAAGTCACACACCTCGCCATCAATACGCGCACGGATATATCCCTGTGCTGATAAGCTTTCCAGCAGTTTAACGTGTTCGCCTTTACGATCATTAACCACAGGCGCGAGCAGCATTTGGCGACTGTCTGCTGGCATGGCCAACACTTTATCAACCATTTGGCTAACCGTTTGCGCCGACAAAGGCTGATTATGTGTTGGACAGCGCGGTTCGCCCACTCGGGCAAACAGCAAGCGTAAGTAGTCATAGATTTCGGTAATAGTACCGACCGTTGAACGCGGATTATGTGAAGTGGATTTTTGTTCAATTGAAATGGCGGGGCTTAAGCCTTCAATATGATCAACATCAGGTTTTTCCATTAAGCTCAAGAATTGACGAGCATAGGCTGACAGCGATTCAACATAGCGACGTTGGCCTTCTGCATACAAGGTATCGAAGGCTAATGATGATTTTCCTGAACCGGATAACCCAGTTATCACAATAAGTTTGTCACGGGGAATGGTTAGATTGATATTTTTAAGATTGTGGGTTCGGGCACCGCGTATTTCAATTTTATCCATCGTTTCACTCTATGACTTATGTAAATAAAACAGCGATCAGTATCGCATAGTTTGCTAGCTGACTTCATATCAATTTTGATTAAGTCGATTTTATGGTACGCATCGAACCGCGCTAAAGTTCAGGACTAAAATTTAACATGTACAAATAAAAGACCTTATATACAAAACTGTGATTTCCTTTTGAGCTAATTTATGACGCTGTGATAATATGCGCATCTTATAATATTGTTGAATGACTTATCGAAGGGCAACAGCATGGCCAGTAATGGACTGTCGGGTATGGAGAAAAAGGTCGCATTTTCGTTAGCCAGTGTGTTTGGCTTACGCATGATGGGCTTGTTTATGATTATGCCTGTCTTCGCGCTGTATGGTCAGCATTTAGAAGGTTTCTCGCCGCTTTGGGTTGGTATTGCCATTGGTGCCTACGGATTAACTCAAGCTTTTTTACAGATCCCTATGGGGATTTTGTCCGACAAATACGGACGAAAGCCAATTATTCTTGGTGGTTTAGTCTTGTTTGCCATTGGGAGTTTAATTGCTGCATCGTCTGACCATATTTACGGTGTGGTGTTTGGCCGCGCAGTACAGGGTATGGGCGCCATTGCTGCGGCAGTGCTAGCACTTGCTGCCGACTTAACCCGAGACGAACAACGTACCAAAGTCATGGCCATTATCGGCATGTGCATTGGTTTTTCATTCGCCTTGTCATTATTGGTTGGACCGATTGTAGCGCAATACATGGGCTTAACTGGGCTGTTTTTGTTAACTGCAGTGTTAGCGGTATTGGGGATGTTGATAGTGCAGTTTTTTGTGCCTAATCCTATTCGCCATGCGCCTAAAGGCGATACCGTCGCGACACCGACAAAACTTAAACGTATGTTGCAAGACCCACAGCTGTTTCGCTTAGATGCTGGGATTTTTATTCTGCATTTAGTGCTCACCGCTGTGTTTGTTGCATTGCCGCTCGATTTAGTTGATGCCGGCTTAGTGAAAGAAAAACATTGGATGCTGTATTTCCCCGCTTTTGTTGGTGCCTTTTTCTTAATGGTGCCATTAATCATTATTGGGGTTAAACGCAACAATACTAAAACCATGTTTCAAATCGCGTTGATCATCATGATGGTATCACTGGCGGCGATGGGGCTTTATGCCAACAACCTCTGGGTGTTAAGTGGCGCAGTGGTATTATTTTTTACCGGTTTTAATTACCTCGAAGCATCATTGCCGAGTTTAATTGCTAAGTTTTGTCCTGTTGGCGATAAAGGGTCGGCTATGGGCGTGTATTCAACCAGCCAGTTTTTAGGTGCATTCTGTGGCGGCATGTTAGGCGGCGGAGCCTATCAACTTGTTGGCGCTTCTGGGGTGTTTTTTGTCGCATTAGGGCTAATGTGTGTGTGGTTATTGTTAACTATAGGCATGCAAAAACCTGTGTTATTGAAAAGCTATACGCTTGAAGCAACAGTAAAAGATAAATCCGACGCACAAAATATGGCCAGTAGTTTGTCGCAACTAATCGGTGTTGTCGAGGCCATAGTCGTGCTTGAAGATAAAGTGGCTTATTTAAAGGTCGATGATAAATTCAATTTAAGCGAAGCGCGAGCTGTGTTAGGCTCTGTGAATTAGATCGTGTTGATCGTACAGCTTAGTATTCAGATAAAGTAAACAGATAAAAATCTCAGGAGATTTCGATGGCCAGTCGTGGTGTGAATAAAGTAATTTTGGTAGGTAACTTAGGTAAAGATCCTGAGGTTCGTTACATGCCAAACGGCAACGCCGTAGCCAACTTTACTATAGCGACAAGTGAGTCGTGGAAAGACCAGCAAGGTCAAATGCAAGAACGTACTGAGTGGCATAACATTGTGATGTATCGCCGTCTTGCAGAAATTGCTGGCGAGTACTTAAAAAAAGGCTCTAAAGTTTATTTAGAAGGCAAATTGCAAACCAGTAAATGGCAAGATCAGGCTACCGGTCAAGACCGTTACAAGACTGAAATTAACGCGATGGAAATGCAAATGTTAGACAGCCGCAACTCTGGTGATAACAGCGGTGGTGGTCAATATCAGGGACAAGGTCAAAGCTCTGGACAAAACATGGGACAACAACAGTCTCGTCCTGCACCGGCTCCTCAAGCTCGTCCGCCACAGGCACAATACAACCAAGCAGCACCTGCCACAGGTAATGCAGCTTACCAAGCTCAGCCAAATGCCGGTCAGCAAGGCGGTTATCAGCAACAGGCTGCGCCAGCACAACAAGCTGCACCAGCTTACGCACCAAAGCCAGCGGCACCACAGGGTAATTTCCAACCACAAAATGCCCCTGCACAGCGTCCTGCTCCACAGCCACAGCAAAATTTCACCCCAGATTTAGATGAAGGTTGGGATGACGATATCCCGTTTTAGGACACATGATTTATCGTGTTAACTAAACCTTTAAGGCCTGCTTTTGCAGGCCTTTTTTATGTCAGATAACTAAGATCGCTGTGCCTGTCACAGTGCCGTTTGGGATAGGATCAGCTAGTCGATTAAAGCAGAGTATTCGTTAAGTGACTTATGACCTCTAGCCGTCAGAAAGTTCAACAACGCTTCAGGACTTCGGTTTAGTAAGCGTTCAATTGGAAACGCGACTGTTTCAATGACCTCAACAGCTTTTTCAAACTCGCCTAAGCTAAACGCGACATGAGAATCAGAGCCCATAACCAGCAGTCCACCGGCTTCTTTTACGGCATTAGCAATTTCAATACAATTTGGTGCACTGCCTTTTCTAGAGGCTAAAAAAGAGGAGTTATTTATCTCTAGTGCCACGTTATATTTTGCTGCGGCCGCGGCAACACGCTGAATATCGATGGGATACGCGGGATTGCCAGGATGAGTAATGATGTCGACATTACCGCTTGCAATCGCATTGATTAGCGCCGTGGTGTGAGCCTCTTTGGTTGATGGCGGAAAAACGGGTTCATGAAAACCTGCCAATACAATATCGAGTTCTTTTAAATAATCGCCAAAAAAGTCAATTTCGCCATGTTCATTTTTGATATTAGCTTCAATGCCGCGCAGTACACCAATGCCATCAACAATTCGAGGTAACACTTTCATATTCACAAAGTGCCAAAAATGGGGGGCGTCAGCCATATCTGGACCATGATCGGTAATGGCGAATAACTTAAGCCCTTTGGTTTTCGCAACTGACAGGTAATCGTATAAGGTACTATAGGCGTGAGACGACGCTATAGTATGAGCGTGAGTATCAACAAGGAATTTCATGGCGAGTCTCATTGTCCAAATTAAAGAATGTAGACATTCAGTCTACTCCGTTACGTGACTGTTCTCTATGATCACTCCAGCTAAAATAGTAAACCCTCTCATTAAATGAAACGTTATATTAATACTTCGAAGACAAGTATAACGATGATTTAACAGTTTATTTATTGTTTAGCGTTGATTACTTTTTTAGCATAGTACTGTTGATTATTGTATTGGTTACTCTAAGGCGATGTGCTAAACATAGCACTATCTGTGTATCAGATATTAATAAGATATAGGCTATTTTTAGTCAGTTAATTTTAAGTGAAGAGGACATAATGAGAGCCGAACTAAGAGCAAAAATCATCGAAGTGTGTGATAAGAAAATGGCCTTGAAAGGCGATAACGTCGGTTTGTCATTTTATGCTTTCTTTGCCAATAAAAATGATAATCCGGCACTATTGATGGAAGCGGCAACATGGTGGATTGAAACCCATCAACTAGACCATTTTGTCAAAGCCCATAAAATTAAACACATGGTGAATAATGGCTTGTAATCATCTGCAGCACTTATACGCTATGGGTCATCATTAATTCAATAAGCCATCTCGATAGTAAGCCTTCTGATGCCTTGATTGATGAGCGGTTGCATATTGTGAACTCAATGATCGAATAAATTATTTTTGAACGATCAATCAAATTGTATTTATCGTTTGCATGGTTTTAATGTTATATTTTCAATCTTGAGCACAATTAGCTGAGCTAAATATAATGCTCACTACCAATATAGGTAGCAGATTTTTTCAATTTTAAAGCTGGAGTTATGAGTGAAAGTGATGGGGCGATTAGTTGTGATTGTAGGCACTTTACTCTTGTTAAGTGGGTGTGCTAGTACCTCAACACCGGGCGATCCGTTCGAAGCGGTTAATCGAAAAAGCTGGGATTTTAATTACCAGATTATGGATAAATATGCGTTAAAACCAGCAGCTCAAGGCTATGAAAACGTTCCTCAGCCTATCCGACAAGGTGTGACTAACCTTTTATCAAATCTCAGTGAACCGCTTTACGCATTAAATAACCTCTTGCAATGGAAAGTGACTGACAGTGGCAGTAGTGTGTTACGTTTTGTCGTCAACACAACAATCGGCTTAGTCGGTATTTTTGATCCTGCTACAGACATGGGACTGGCTAAAAAAGAAGAAACATTCGCACAAACCTTTGGTGTTTGGGGGATCGGTAATGGACCATTCATTATGTGGCCTGTTTATGGGGCCAGCACGGCACGTAATACCGTCGGTGATTTTGTTGATATTTTTGTCTATCCCTTGTCTATTCTGACATTTGAGCAAAGAGCGGGAAAATTTGTGCTTGAAGGGTTAGACAGTAGGATTGAATTTCAGCAATATGAACCTATCTTAGATAAGTCATTAGATCCTTATGGCTATGTTAAAGATGTCTATCTACAGCGAGATGCGCACTTAGTCAGTGACGGAAAAGTAGATGAGGCTGATACAGAAGAATTTGATCTAGAGTTCGATGACGAACTATTAGATGATGAGCTATTAGATGAAGCTCCAGTAGATAAAAAAATAGGCGATCAAACTGATATAAAAAATACGGACTAGCCCATGTCAAACATCAAAACGTTTTCATCTTGTACAAGTGAATTAAAAAATATTCGCCAATTTGTGGAACATGCTTGCCAAGACTTTCCCTTTCGCGAAGATAAAGTTAATGAAATCGTATTAGCCGTTGATGAGGCTTGCGCCAATGTGATTCGTCATGGTTACCACATGTCGAAAAAAGGCTGTTTAGAGATAGAGATCAGCAGTGACCATGAACATGCGCGATTTGTGATTAAAGACGTGTGTTCGCAGATTACTGATAAACAATTAATACCGCCAGAAAACAATTTATGTGAACCGGGTGGCCTAGGCCTTTGCTTGATCCATTATGTGGCAGAAACCGTAAGATTGCTCCCACATAAAGGTAAAGGTAATTGGTTAGAATTGACGGTTAAATTTGAGTGATATGAAATGAATATTGAAATTGAGCAACAAAATAATTATCAAGTCGTTAAGCTTTATGGTGAAGTCGATTTGAGCAATTCACGCAGCATTAAACTCGACATCATCAAATTAATTAAGAGTAAAAATAACGTTATTGTCGATTTTACCCATCTGCAATATATCGATAGCTCAGGAATGGCGTCATTAGTTGAGGCATTTAATGAGGCCAAAGAAAACCATACTGAGTTTCATATTGTTGGTGCTAATGGTTCGCCGCTTCAAGTATTGCAATTAACCCGCTTAAACACAGTGTTTAACTTAGCGGATTCAGTAGGTGCTGTAACTCACAATGGTTAAGCCTATTATTACCGTAGAGCATTTGTTTGCCCAGTATGGTGACACCCAAGTACTTAAGGATGTCAATTTAGAGGTCAACCCCGGAGAGATTCTGGTGGTGATAGGCGGTTCTGGCTCAGGTAAAAGTACTTTACTCAATCATATGCTTGGGCTTAAAACACCGGTTTCTGGCACTATCATGATTGATGGTGTGAATATTTTTACGGCTAAAAGTAAGCAATTACGTCATTTACGTCAAAAAATGGGTGTCGCTTTTCAAGGTGGCGCACTGCTGAGCTCGTTGACTGTGGCCGATAATGTCAGGTTACCCTTAGAGCAGAATACTTCTTTAGACACCCAAACTATCGATATTATGGTGCGGATGAAGCTTGAACTCATGAATATGGCCGGCACTGGTCATATGATGCCCTCTGAATTATCGGGTGGCATGTTAAAGCGTGCCGGCTTAGCTAGAGCGGTTATCATGGACCCTAAGTTACTATTTTTTGATGAACCGTCGGCAGGACTTGATCCGACTACCGCAGTAGAGTTGGATGAGCTTATTTTAACCTTAAGAGATGCTATGAACATGACCATAGTGGTGGTGACTCATGAGCTTGAAAGTGTGTTTAAAATTGCCGATCGTGTGGTGGTATTGTTTAACGGCGAAGTCGTGGCAAATGGCACGGTTGACGAGATTAAAAATTCGCCAGATGAACGTATTCAAAATATGATTAACCGCCAACCTAATACTTACCGAGACGATGGCGAGGTTTACTTCAATCGACTGTTAGATAAGGACAATATTTAATGACCGCCTTATTTAATGCGATCAGTAACCTGGGCGCCACAACACGAAAAAACATCGACAGTTTAGGCCTAGCGACAATGTTTTTACTGCGCATTGTTAGCAGCCTATTTACTGGGCTGGTGTCATTTAAACAAGTGCTCAAGCAAATATACTTTATCGGTAATCGGTCTTTAATCGTTATTATTGTCGCAGCATTATTTACTGGCATGGTTGTGGCGCTGCAATTTTACGATACCTTAGTGCGCTTTGGATCGGTGGATTTGTTGGGTTCGGCAGTGGCCTTGAGTTTGATTAAAGAACTGGGCCCGGTAATGACAGCATTGATGCTGATTGCGCGAGTAGGCTCTGCTACCTGCTCTGAAATTGGTATTATGCGCAATGAGCAGCAGTTTGATGCACTTGATTGCATGGCGATTAACAGTTACCGCTATGTTATGTTGCCACGTTTACTTGCTGCGTTAATTTGTGTGCCTATTCTAACGGCAGTGTTCGACCTGGTTGGGATAAGCGGTGGTTATATCGTTGGCGTTCACATCCAAGGCGAAAACCCCGGTGCATATATTCAAGGTGTGCTGGATACGATTAGCTTTAAAGATGTGCTGGTTGGTCAAATAAAGTCGTTGGTATTTGGTTTATTTATTATGTGGATACCTTTGTATTACGGCTTTTACTTACACCTGAATCAAAAAAATATGGGCGCTGAAGGCGTCAGTAATGGCACCACTCAGGCAGTGGTAATGAGTGCAATTATTATGCTATTTAGTGACTACATCGTTAGCTCATTAGCGCTATAACTCGAGGTAACAATGAAAAACAATTACGTCAATTTTCTCGTCGGCCTGTTTGTGCTGTGCGGGATTGGAGCCTTGGTATTTATGTCTGTTACCATTGGCGGGGCATCGATTTCTAATAGCGGTCAATATACCTTAGTCGCTAAATTTGAAAACTCTTCAGGTTTAAAAGAGGGGGCTTTTGTTGAAATGTCCGGTGTAAGGGTTGGGTTAATTAAATCGATTAAGTACGACCCTAAAGCGTATGAATCTGTGGTTACAGTGTCATTAGACAACAGTATTACCGTGCCAGATGATTCCGTCGCGTCTATTCGTACATCTGGGATTATCGGTGACAGGTTTCTTAAAATATCCAGCGGTGGATCAGACATCAATATGGAAGATGGTGATGAGTTTATTGATACAGAGTCATCAATTAGCATCGAAGAATTAGTTAGTAAATATATGTTTAGTCAGGATAAATAATGAAATCGATAATAGCTTTAATCATAATGTTAGTGATGCCGTCTGTAGCTTTAGCAGCACAAGGACCGACGGATCGGGTTAAATTGGGTGTGTCAGATATCATTAGTATTGCTTCTGATAGTGCTTTGTCTGTTGAACAAAAAAAACAATCGCTCAGTGATGTGATTGAAAAGCATGTGGATATTCAAGCGTCTGCGCAACGCGTATTAGGTAAGTATTGGAGAGAAGCAAGCGATAGCGAAAAGCGTCAATTTATGGTGTTGTTAAAAGGCGTGCTAGTCGATACTTATATTGTATTGTTAGAAAAATATGACAATGAAACCGTTGCTTACACTGGCGAGACCATCAAGAAAAAAGTCTATGCAACGGTAGATACCGACATACATACCAAAGACAATATCATTCCAGTTTCTTACCAGCTTTATCAGCGCAATGATGAATGGAAAATTTACGATTTTGTAGCGGAAGGTTTATCAATGATCCGTACCTTTAGTAAAGACTATCAAAGTACCTTAAAGAAAAGTGGTGTTTCTGGTTTAAATGAAGCCCTTGCTGCTAAATTAGCCCAAAAGTAAGGTCTTCCCTTTGAGTATAGACAGAGCATTAGCTAATAATATCATTGATGAAACCTTGTGGTTTAAAACCACCTTGGCGCTCACGTTAACTGAGTTTAATTATTACCTCATTAAGAAAAATGGCCAAATTAGCTGTAATTTTTCATCCTTGTGTGATCAACATTACACTAACCTGTATAAACAGTTTCAAGCATTGTCGTTACAGCACAGTACCATTGAGATATTGCCATTAAATGATGATGGCAAGACGTCTTGGGCACTGCCTTTTGGTAAAGATTCGAGCTTATTTGACTGTATCATTTTGCTCGATTTGCCTGCCAATGTAGAGTCGCATCATGTTAGTTCATTGTATTTCAAGCTTTTATACCAGCTAAAAAGTTTTCAATTCTCTGAAGCATCTTCACAGCTCAATGCCGCTCAAGTATGGATCCGCGATGAGATAGAAGAGATTACCCGCTTACAACAGCTGATGTTGCCAGACAAAGGTATTGAACTCAGCTCCGTTAAAATGGCCTACACCTACAAAGCAATGAAAGGCGCCGGTGGCGATTATTTAGATATTGTCGATCTCGGTAAAAGTCGTCCTGACATTCAAGGTGATATAGGAATGATTATTGCCGACGTATCGGGGCATGGCCCAGCCGCTGCCGTAGAGACGGCAATGATAGATGCGATTTTACGCACCTTTGAGCCGAAGAACTTATCCAGTAGCTCTTCAGAAGTACTCAATTATATCAATCAACACTTTTTCACTAAAAAGCCCCGCGGCAGTTTTTTAACTGCCACAGTGCTTCGTTATAATTGTAAAGACAAAGAACTCATTTATGCCAATGCTGGCCATCCGCATGCGTACTTGAAAAAAAGCCAATCGACTGGTTGCTCTAGATCAGGGCGGGATACCGATAGGTGTACTGCGTGAGCAAAATTGGGATACCTACAGGGTTAGCGTGGATGTTGGTGATATTTTGTTTGTTTATACTGATGTTGTCATCGAAACTCAAAATGCCCAAAAAGAGCTATTCGGCTTTGATCGCTTAGAAAAAGCCATTAGTGCCGCCCCCGATGAACCCGAAGCTATGCTGGAGTATCTTGAACAGCAAATGAAACTATTTTGCGGTTTTTCAGAGTTTCAGGATGACTTAACCATGTGTGCTATCCAGTTTATTTAAGTTAATAGAGTATTTAATCATTGAGAAGATGAAGATTGGGATGACGATATCCCGTTTTAGGACATCTCCAGCCATAGGTTTAATCGTTTTTTATCAATAACTAAAAAGCCCTGAGTTAACGCTCAGGGCTTTTTCTATCTTACGGGTTTGTTGGGTGATTAAGCGCTTAATGCTTCAGTTGGGCCAAAGAATTCATAATGAATTTGGTTTTCTGGTATACCTAAGCTGGTGGCGATAGCTAATGCTGCTTTCATAAAGCCAGTAGGGCCAAGTAGGTAAAATTCTACATCGCGGTCTACAGGCAGTTGCTCCGCAATCAATGATGCATCGATGAAGCCTGTCGCATGAGGTTGGCAATATTGTCCTGGTTGGCTGTAAACATACAACGGCTTGATGTGGTCATGGGTTAAGGCAAGTTGATCAACATGGTGTTTAAACGCATGAACATCACTATTAAGAGCCGCATGAATAAAGCGAATATCACGGCCTGAACCAGCTTCAGTATTGAGCATACTAATTGCAGGCGTAATGCCCACACCGCCTGTGAGTAAAATTAATGGTTTGGTATTTTTGCGTAAAGTAAAATCGCCACTGGGGGCACGCAATTTCACTTTATCACCTAACTGAATGTGGTTATGTAAGTGATTTGATACCACACCATTAGGTTCACGCTTGACGCTAATTCTTAAGTAATCTTTGCCTGCCGCGTCAGATAAACTGTAGTTACGACGCATTGATACGCCATCGATATCATCAAATACTAAGGTTAGAAATTGACCGGCTTCAAAGCTTGGCAAACTTTTATCATCAAATGGTTGAAAGTAGAATGAGGTAATTACTGAACTTTCATCTACACGTTTGACTACAATAAACTCACGCTCGCCGCGCCAGCCACCAGTTTTCTGTTCGTTCTGTGTGTAAATTGACTCTTCAGCCGCAATTAATATGTTGGCTAACTGACCGTAAGCTTTGGCCCAAGCATCAATTACTTCGTCTGTTGCAGCATCGCCGAGTACGGCTTTAATGGCCTGTAATAAACAGCTGCCAACCGCATCATATTGATGCGGCAATATACCTAGTGCGGTATGCTTTTGGACAATTTTACTGACCGCAGCGCTTAAATTACCTAGCTCATCAATATTGGCACCATAAGCAATCACAGCGTTAGCCAGTGCTTTAGGTTGAGTGCCTTTAGCTTGGTTAGTTTGGTTGAAATAAGGCAATACTTCAGGATGCTGGGCAAACAGTAATGGATAGAAATGGCTGGTAATGTCATTGGCGTAAAGTTGTAACGCGGGGACAGTGGCCTTAATAATTTGAACAGTTGCAGTGTCTAACATTCATGATTCCTTTTTGGGGAGTAAATAGCGATAAGCTTCAATCAATTACCTTGTATACCTAGACATTACACAGAACGTGCCAATATTTATCACACTGATTTTAAACATATAAATTTTATAAAGGTTAAATTGACCTAGATCAATAAGTGTGTCAAATTAACCTAAATTAGGTTTATTTGACTTATTATGAATATTGTTCCCTTTATCGACATTGTAGAAGACTTAAATCGTGACTTGATAAAATCGGAGCGTTACTTGCGGCTGATTTTAGCGATTCAACGCGCCATTCCGTGCGATGTTGTAGCCTTACTGAAGCTTAAACAGGATCATTTGGTGCCTGTAGCTGTGGTGGGCTTAAAGCAAGAAGCGTTAGCGCGACAATTTTCGATTAACCACCATCCACGCTTGCAGCAAATTTTAACTAACCCACACATTACCCGCTTCGATGCCGACTCAACACTGCCCGATCCCTATGACGGTTTAGTCGATGATGGCAGTGAACAATTGCACGTGCATGACTGCATGGGCAGCACCATTTATATCGATGGTAAAGCCTGGGGCGTTTTAACCTTGGACGCTATGCAAGCAGGTAGTTTTGATTCGCTTAATCCAACCGAAACCCGTGCTTATATTGCTGCTGTGGCCGCTGCGATTAGTACCAGTGAACATATTGAAGCGTTAGAAATTCAAGTTGAACGTAATCATCAAGTGGCACAGTGCATGTTAGGGAGTGCAGGGCCGTCAAGTATTATTGGTAACAGTGGCGCAATTACGGATTTATTGTCAGAGATAAATACTGTTGCCGCCAGCGATCTATCGGTATTAATTACCGGGGAAACTGGTGTGGGTAAAGAGTTGGTTGCCAAAAGCATTCATCAACAATCACGTCGCAGCGAGCAACCGTTAGTGCAAATTAACTGTGCAGCACTGCCAGAAAGCATCGTTGAAAGTGAACTCTTTGGTCATGTAAAAGGTGCTTATTCTGGTGCGGTAAGCGATCGTCGGGGCCGCTTTGAGCTTGCCGATGGCGGCACATTATTTTTAGATGAAGTGGGTGAATTACCGTTAGCGGTACAAGCTAAGTTATTGCGTGCATTGCAAAATGGTGAAATTCAGCGTGTTGGTAGCGACAATATTATTGTGGTGGATGTCAGAATTATTGCTGCAACTAATCGAAATTTGCAGCTAGAAGTTAAAGAAGGTAGGTTTAGAGCTGACTTGTATCATCGTTTAAGTGTTTATCCACTGCCTGTGCCAGCATTACGAGATCGCGGTAAAGACGTTATTTTATTGGCAGGCTATTTTTTAGAAAAAAGCCAACATCAACTTGGGGTCGCGAAACTGAGGTTGCAACAAAGCGCGATTAATCAATTAGCCCAATATCATTGGCCTGGCAATGTGCGTGAGTTAGAGCACTTGCTTAGTCGCGCTGCCTTAAGGGCCATTAGTGAACAAGGTCGTCATGCTCGTATTATTAGTATTAGCCCTGTGCATCTGGGGTCAGAGTTTATGGCGAGCCATTCTGAAGCACCACAGCAAACCGCGATGGAGAATCAATCCACCAATGATTCAACGGCTACGTTATCCCAAGTGATAACCCAAGGACTGCGTGATGCCACCGATGAGTATCAGCGGCAAGTCATACAAACAGTATTCGTGACTGAGCGAGGTAACTTAGCTGCAGTTGCAAGGTCCTTAAAGCTAGATAGAAGTAATTTAATTCGTACCATGCGTCGTTTAGCGCTTGATCCTAATACGGGTGAGTAAAGCGAAACAACACTGGTTAAGTCAGTAAACGGTTCGAGCTTATCTTATTGAGTCAGAGTATTTTTTTGTTGTTTGAGAAATTTATTAGCACAAATTCAGGTCAATGTAAGTTGAGTGAGATAAATTAGGATTACCTAAAGGATGAATGTGATGCAAAAAAGCAGTTTAAGTAATATTGCGTTAGTGGTGGCATTGGTTGCAGTAGCACTTGCCGTATTAATGGTATTTGGATCGACAATAGGATTATGGGATCCCATAGTCGGCTTCATGGCCAGCCGTAATTACAATAACTTGCTGGGATATGTTGTCGTCGTGATTGGGTTAGTTGCATTAATTACCAGCTTTACCATTAAGCAAAACAGTCGTGCTAAGGGTAGAGGGCTTATCAATTCGACCATAGCATTAGTGCTTGGATTAGGCATATTGGCGCCGAGTATTGTGGCATTGGTTATTGAGCCAGTTAAATACCCACCTATTCACGATATAACCACTAATACCCAATCGCCACCGCAATTTGAATTTTTAACTGACAGCCGTGAAGGCGCTAAAAACAGCTTAGTTTATGGTGGACCCGAAATCGCTGCGCAGCAACTGCAAGCTTTTCCTAATATTAACCCTATAGTGTCAGACTTAACCGCTGATGCGGCTTATCAAAAGGCACTTATGGTTGCGGAGTCAATGGGTTGGACTATTGTCGCTCAAGACCCAAAGGCACGTCGTTTTGAAAGTACCTCAAGAACCCCATTTTTTAACTTCGCAGACGATATTGTTGTGGTCGTGTCTGTATTAGAGCAGGGTAGCCGTATTGATTTACGCAGTGTATCGCGGGTTGGAATCGGCGATCGCGGTGTCAATGCACAACGCATTCAAGAATTTAGCCTGCGGTTTGCTGAATAAATTAAGTCGCAGGTTTTAACAAGTAAAAGGAGCATAGAATGCTCCTTTTTACTTGTTAGCTATTAAATAAAGAGGTGCCCAAATGCGTTACAGTGATGGATATCTTGTTCCACAATCTAGTGCGTCATTATGTGGCTTATTGTTTCTATTGCTCAGGAGTCACGCAGATAAAGTTAACTGCATCTTCCATGTTACCTGTACCGCTATAGGTTGCCACTTGTGGGAAAGAGCATAATGGTCTTGTCCGTGTTTTAGACCAGTTAGCGGGTAACTCAGTATTTTCAGAACGAACAGAAGCATTTATGCTCTCAGGTGCTTGCCCTTGTTCTACCCATGCAACGAGAGAGTCAAGCATGTCAAAGCGGTCTGTAGCTACCCCTTACCGCAATGGTTCATACCAGGGACTAAATATAAGCGAGCAAACTCGTCGGCTTGATTTTCATTGACGTTCTGCAAGCCTTTGTACCAGTTAACTGTATCGTTAGGTGAAAATACTGCGTCAGAAGTACCATGAACGACCATTATCTTAGCGCCACGATCTCTCAATACAGTCAGATCAGTTGGATTTGGTGGTGTCATGAATGTCATACCTGACTGGGTGTAAGTATCATCAATCGCATAAATACGCTCAACATCGGTATCCATATCAAAAGGCATCACAAATTCATATGCACCGAGTTCCGTTGAACCATTATAAGGGGTTGGTGCGGTTGAGAATATAAATGCCACAGCGCCTGGATCTCTCATCATCGCCATGAAAAATTCCCAGTTATAATAATCATTGGTGCCCATGCCCGCATCATAAGGGAAGTCTGAATAAATGGCCGCATCTGTATTGCTATTACGTGGCCCAGACATAATGTTTGTCATTACAGACTTCTGCGCAGCAGTTAAACATGTGCCATCTCGGTCAGCAGGACAGGTTGGCACATCTCGATCTAAATCAAATGCATCTTGGCAACCATAAGTATCTTGTACCATTCCGTCGCTTGCACCATCTAATGCGTCACATTGCTGTGCGACTTTACTTGAAACGAGTGCAAACTCTTCTTGGGTGAAGCCATTTTGTAAAGATGCGAGCACATTTTCGACGTCAATATCTACTAGGCTTGAATATTGCTGAATACCATAAAGCTGTGAAACAGCTGCTTTGGGTAAGTTGAACCCAGGGTTACCCACTAAGAAACCATCATATAAATCGGCATAGCGTGTTGCGGCAACCATGGTATGGCGTCCACCATTTGAGCAACCTCCAAAGTAAGAACGATCAGGCTGTTTACCATACGCGGTTTCAATTAAAGATTTAGCCATTGGCGTGAGTTCGGCAACCGCATTGTAGCCATAATCTAAGCGTGCCTGAGGATCTAGCCCAAACATGGGTGTTGCTGATGCGTGTCCGGTGTCGGAACTGATGACTGCAAAGCCTTTGTTTAGCGCACCAGAATCCTTGCTTGCAGATGTAAGGAAACGACCAACGGCTTTTTGCACTTTTCCATCTAAGCCGCCATTGGCTTGGTAATAAAAACGGCCATTCCAGTCAGACGGTAAACGCATTTCAAAACCAATAGCGTACTCGGCATCACCATCCATCCCTATGCCAGTTCTTTCGTTCATTTTCCCTGTGATTAAACAATGTGAAGGAGACGGGTAAATTTCGCCTGCGTCATATTCCACATCACCCGCGGGGATAAGTTCTGCACTGATAATTGTAGTGTCGGCATAATTGAACTCAGTTGCGAGTGTGGCACAACTGGTGATACTTGCAGGTATGGCGGCCTCAAGTTGTGGAATGCCTTCCGAAGATGAGTCACTATTGCAGCCGTAAAGAGCAATACACAAAGGTGCTAAAGCTAAGGGAATCCATAGATTTTCCGTTTTCATATTAATCCTCATTGTCTATACTTGAATGGTAATATGTCAAACGTATAACATATGAATTGCAGGGTAAATACTGATAAGAATTTAATGACTAATGGGTCTCAGTTTCTACATTGTTGGGAAATAGATCGCAGTTGGTTTGACAAAACAGAAATTTAAGTAGCTTTTAACTAAGATAAATACTTTGCTAGCAATGTGATAATGTCATTTGGGTTGGCTGAGGTGTTTTGTACAGAGGCTGCAAATCTTGTTGAGCTTTGTTTTACTATGGGTATAAAAACAGGCTCATGAATAAACATGAACCTGCGTATAATCAAGACTGTACAGTATAATAATGCTTATTTTTCAGTGTCTCTATAATCTTTTTCTACAGCGTTGAGCCTTAGGGTAAATGCTTGTAAGTGTGTGCGCATTTCTGCCTCAGCTTGTTGACCATCTTGTGCGATAACCGCTGCAATAATTGCATCATGCAGGCCTACTGGATGGACTTTGTCATGGCTAGGTTCAAATTTTGAAGTTGCATTACTGATAACTTGCAACAGAGATTTGACGATAGCCGCGAGAAAACGATTTCCTGACATATCAGCTAAAATATAATGCACTTTCTGGCGTGAATAAACGGTATCAGAATAGTCTAATATGTGTTCTTCACAGCGAGAGGCCTCACGTAATTTTTCTGCCAGTTCAGGGGTGCAATTTTGCGCTGCTAATTTAGCCACCATAGGCTCAATTTGTAATCTTGCCTCGCAGACTTCGGCGAATGACATTTTTTCCATGATGAACAATTCCTGACACACATTAGTCAGTCGTTCAAATGTCATCAGTTTTACGAAAGCGCCACCCATCGCACCTTGTTTAATTTCTACAAGGCCACTCGCTTCAAGTCCTTTAATTGCTTCTCGCACTACAGTGCGACTTATTTGAAACAATTCAATGAGTTCTCGTTCGGATGGTAGTTTATCACCAGCTAAATACTTACCTTCAAAAATAGCATTCTTTAGTTGGTTTCCTATTTCATCGGAAGCTTTCATGTGTTTGACTGAGGTAAAGTTAACCAAGTTCAGTGTCCTAAATTTGTTCTGGTTTATATTCTATCATGCTCATACATATGCTTAATAGTTATGCTGATGAAATATCCTTGTTTTCCCGCTCCTATTTATGCGTCACAACTGCTTGTAAGTATATGACTCAAATTCGATTATTTGCTTTCTGTTGATATTCATCTGTTGAATTTCTCTCATCGGTAATGCCTATTATATTTTTGTTGTTAGAAAGTCACAAAATCACTTTTTTTTGAGAGCTACTCCATAGATGTAATAACTATCCCTTTATGGGTAATATCATATGTCATACATTTAACGTATCAAATTTGGGGTTAACATTAACTATTATCATATTAAGACTTTTCCCCACTTTCTGAGCGAACCCTACTTTTGATGCAAGTAGAACACAGTAGCTCTGTACGGTTATGAGCGGGTCCAATATCGCAGTTAATGCTGTTGGACCCATTGTGACAGTGAGGGCAAAAGGAGTATGACAATGAGTAATAATGATTCAAAGAAGCCGGAAGCAATCGATCAATACACCGCGAATGTCCTGCAAAATGGTATTTCACGACGTAGCTTTTTAACTCGTGCTGCAGTGGGTACTGGCGCAGTTGCATTTACCGGTCTAAGTGGCGGAATGGCTTCTGCTGCAACAGATGAAGCCTGCCAAAACGCAGCTAAAAGTTCAGATGGCGGCGCAACGTTAGAGTTTATGCCTAAGCCGAAACCGATTTCTGACAGACTGATCGTATCGACACAAACGTTCGACGTGGTTGTGGTTGGTGCCGGTGCTTCAGGTGTTCCTGCGGCACTATCAGCGGCTGAGAATGGCGCTAAAGTTGCGGTATTACAAAAACAAGCGATTGTCGTTTCTCAAGGTAACACAGGTTCTGGTATTGATTTGGCGAACAGCGATAAGGCTGGTGTCGAAGCCATGGTTAGCCGTTTAATGAGCGACAGTGCTCACCGTTGTCACCCTGAACTTGTTAGAGAATGGGCGTATAACTCTGGTGAGGCAGTTTCTTGGGTTATCGATCGTGCTAAAAAAGGTGGCGCGCAAATCGTAGACCAAGGCACTAAAGTGCAACATGGTATTCGTGGTGTCACTGAACATAAGCTCAATTTTGTGACCTCATTTTGTGGCCCTAAGCCATATACCACAGGTGACGGCATGCGTGATTTAGCTAAAGTAGCTGAAAAAGCGGGTGTTAAATTCTTCTTCAACATGCCTGCACAACAACTAATCCAAGATGAATCTGGCAAAGTTATTGGTGTTATTGCCAAAGACCGTGATGGCAAATACCACAAATACCTTGCTAAAAAAGGTGTGATTTTGTCGTCTGGTGATTATCAGAATAACGAAGCAATGTGTAACTTCTTCATTCCTGATTTGAAGCATTTTGAACGCAAGCAAATGGATCGTACTGGCGATGGTTTCTCTATGGCTTACTGGGCCGGTGGCGTAATCGAACCTATCGGTCATACCAAAATGTTGCACGATTTTGACGCCGGTCCAGCTTCAATGTGTGATATGCCATTCCTTGCTGTTAACCGCAAAGGTAATCGTTTCGTCAATGAAACGGTTGAAATGTCATTGATGAATAACTACCTACGTGATGCAGAAAATGCGGGTAACTACTCTCAAGTCTTTGATTCTAATTACATGGACCAAGCTGCTAACTGGCCTGGAAAACTGTACTCACCTGAAGAAATGAAAATCTATATGCCTGAAGATCCAGCGCCTAAGGTCGGCGTGTTTGCATCTCAGACAAATACCTACTCAGCCAATACCTTGGAAGAGCTTGCAGTAAAACTGGAATGTGACCCTAAAACCTTCGTTGCCAATGTTAAGCGCTATAACGAGCTTTGCAAAACCGGTAAAGATGACGATTTTGGTAAGCCTTCATCAAAAATGCTTCCTGTTGTTAAAGCCCCTTTCTATGGCATTCACCGCCGCATGCGTATCTCAACCCTTTGTTCAGGAATGCTAGTCGATAAAAATCATCAAGCGCTTGATGCTGATGGCAACAAAATTGGCGGCTTATTCGTTATCGGTAACTTAGGTGGTGGCTTCTATGGTGGCGTTGATTACCCACTGACTGTATTCGGATTGTCACTAGGACGTTGTTATACGTTTGGCTACTTAGCAGGTAGGTATGTGGCCAAGCTATAAAACGAACACCCAGTTAAATGGATGCCTGACACTTGGCAACCTTCCCAATGAATAATGGAATAACACAATGAAGAAATTAACACTGCGCAACATCATGCTTTGTCTTGCATTGAGCTTTTTCGCAAGCGGTGCAATGGCAAACAATAACACCTTATTGGATCAAACTCATGCGGCTAAAGGACTCAAATGTGCTAGCTGCCACGGTAAAGCTGAAATTCGTGAACCTGTGACTATGTCTAAATGCGTGACATGTCATAACACCCAAAAGCTAGCAGCCAAAACCAAGAATGTGAAACCAACAAATCCACATGAAAATCGTCATTTTGGCACTGAAACTGACTGCCTTAAATGTCACAGCGTACACCAAAAGTCAGAGAACTACTGTGGCAGTTGCCACCTTCGTTTTGACTTTGTTGTGCCATAAGTCGGCCATTTGGCACCTTAATATCTCGACCATAAGAAAACTTAACAATAATTAGGATGAGAAAAATGATGATGAAAACAAAACTACTACCTTTGGTTGTGGCATGCCTAGCAGCAAGCCCAGCCTTTGCGGCCGAGCCAATGGCCAATTTATTTAATGACGGCAGTGTAAATGGTCAATTTCAATTATTTGACTTCCAACGTAACTTTGATGGCGATAGTACTGATCGACGTGATACATCATTCGGTGGTCTTTTCTACCTGCGATCCGGAGAAGCTAACGGTATAAGCTTTGGCAGTTCATTTGCTTCAGCTAACCCAATTTGGGATGCAAACGATGATGGTCTGTATGGCCTTGTTGGTGGTGGAGCGCCGGGCTCTAAGGTTGAACGTACATCTGTTAACCGTTTGCAAGAATACTTTGTTAGCGGCAACTGGTACGACACTAAAATAGTGGTTGGTGCGCAAGAGTTACGAACTCCCATGATGAACCCGTTCCCATTAAGAGCAATCCCGTTCACCTATCGCGGTGCCAGTATTAAGAATACCTCAATTGAGAACTTGGGCGTGTCAGCGCTGTATATCACTGATTACATGGGCTGGACCAACGAAGAGTTTGCCAGTGTGGCTGATGGTATCCGGGGGGAATTTGCACGTAAGGGCGTTTTCATCGATGTTGAAGACAACCCTATTTACGCCTTAGGTTTAGATTACAATCTGCCGTTAAATGCGGTCAAAGCCAAAACCAGTCTGTGGTACTACTCCATGGAAGACGTTTACAATCAGTATCATGTGAAATTGGACATGAGCGGTAAAATGGGCGCTGCCAACTGGTACTTCATTCCGTCTTATTTAAAACAAGACTCTACAGGTAAGCTAGATCAGAGCGCTGCACAGTTTGACACTTACCAGGCTGGGTTCCATTTAGGGATGAAATGGAGTGGGTTTGATGCCACGATTAAGTACGCAAAAACCGGTGATGGCGATGTTGTTGCCCCATTTGGTGATGAAAAAGTGATCATTCAGCAGGTGGTTCAGTCTTCACGTGCTAATGAAGAAGGTTACGGTGCTCAGCTAGCATACAACTTTGCACCTGACTCAGCTCTCAGTGGTGTGAGCACATATCTTAACTGGGCTAGTTATCAAATAGATGGTGATTCAAGCAAAGACATTGATGAAACCGACTTGTCTGTTACTTATGATCTTTCACAGTTTGTAAATGGTCTAAGTGTGCGAGCCAGACATGCCATTGTTAATTACTCTACAGGCGATGACCTAACTGACACTCGTTTTTACGTCTACTATAAATTTGCTTTGTAATTGGGTTACAGCATATAGACTAGCTCTAAAATAGAGTGACGTTTTGTTAAGCCAGTTGGAATATCCAACTGGCTTTTTTATGTCAGTTAGCTTGAACAATATGTGGTTTAGGTTGTCAGCATAAAGTGAACGACGCTGATTCCCTCGGTGTAGGACTCAAGTGTGTCGTTATAATTTTTCTGGAATTATGAATGGATTAATTATCTATTTCGGATGTTTATCATTTAACTGCAGTAAATCCCAAAGATTGCCATAAAGATCTTCAAATACCGCCACAGTGCCATAGTCTTGCTCTTGAGGCGGGCGCACAAACTTAATCCCATCAAGTTGCATGCGGTTATAGTCGCGCCAAAAGTCATCGGTATTCAAAAAAAAGAAATACCCGTCCGCCAGCTTGGTTACCAATAAAATCATGTTGCTCTGGTTTGGATGCCCGCGCTAACAGCAAAGATACCCCGTTTGAACCCGGAGGTGCGACTACAACCCAGCGTTTGTCTTGTTCTGCTTGATAGGTGTCTTCAATCAATTCAAACTTCAATTTATTGACATAAAAATCGATGGCTTCATCGTAATCATTCACCACTAGCGCGATGTGAACTATAGACTGTTTCATTATTATCCTTTGATAGCTTTGTAAGTTAGCGTTGTATATTAGCTAGTGAGTTAATGCAAAATTTACTGTGCCATCGATTATGCATTAATTAATCTGAACTCGGGATAACAAATACCTCGCAAACAGCCCTTTGCCTTGCTAACTGCGTTATTTTTTACATGAGAAGACTTGCAACAGGCCCGCTATCGGCGCGTTAATTGGTTAGGTTTGGAGATATTGACGCATAAAAAAAGCCACAGTAATGAACTGTGGCCTACTGATACTAGCGAGTCAGTTAATTCTAAATCGATTAGTTCTTTTTAGAATATTTTGCCGCTTCTTCACCTGCTAAGCGACCGAAGGTGATGATGCCTGAAATTGCATTGCCACCTAAGCGGTTAGCACCATGAACACCACCAGTGACTTCACCAGCGCCATACAAGCCAGGTATAACCTGTTTCTGAGCATTCATGACTTCAGTTTTGGTGTCGATCATCACGCCACCCACAGTGTGGTGAACCCCAGGTGTCACTTCGATTGCATAGTAGTTACCTTCGTTTAGCGCACGAGGTAGATTTGGACGCTCAAAATCAGTGTCTTTACCGCTGCTCACTAAGCTATTATAACGTGCAACTGTTTCGGTTAACGCTTTACCGTCAATACCTTCCATCTTGCCTAATTTCACTAAGCTGTCTGCCGATGGTGCAACACCTAAACCAATATACTTATCGATTTTAGACAGTGATTTACGTACAGAGTCATCAAAAATCAAATAAGCTGATTTACCCGTTTGCGCTAATATTGCCGCTGATGCTTTATCACGAGTGGTAATTTCGTTAACGAAACGCTTACCTTCACGGTTAACCAAAATCGCACCATTACCACGTACCGCTTCAGTGACCATTACACCACCTTTTACTGATAGTGTTGGATGAGCTTGGATGTATTCCATGTCTTTCAAAGCGCCACCGGCATTTTCAGCCACATCCAGACCATCACCTACAGCGCCAGGTTGGTTAGTAGAGATAAAGCCTTTTAATGAAGGATCAAGCTTAGCGACACGTTCGTTATTTTTAGCAAAACCACCCGTTGCTAAGATGACCGCATCGGCTTTCACCCAGTAGTAACCTTTATACATTCCCTTAACCAGAATACCTTTCACTTTGCCGCTGTCATCTTTAAGCACTTCAATACCACGAGTGTTCATGCGTAAGTCGATATTGCGTTTTACGGCATTATCATAAAGCACTTGAACAACATGAGCACCCACACCTGCGCCACCAGTTGGACGGTGTGCACGCTTAACCGATGCACCACCCATCATGCCAACATCGGTTAAATCGGCGCCCATTTTGGTCATCCAATCAACTGAGCCTTTAGAGTGTGAGCTTAATACTTCAACTAATGCTGGATCGTTTATATCACGGCCGCCTTTCATGGTGTCTTTGAACATTAGCTCAGGGCTATCTTTAATTTCTTTGGCTTTTTGTTGATCAGTCCAAGCAGCGTTCATGCCACCTGCAGCCAATTTAGCGTTACCGCCGATAACCGGCTCTTTTTCAATCAGAATGACTTTCGCACCATTATCTGTTGCCGATATTGCCGCAGAGAAACCTGCGCCACCAGAACCGACAACCACTACATCAACCGTATCGTGAGGTGCACTAGCAAGAGCAGCCTGACGTTCTGCTTTATCTTTGGCCAGTTCAGCAATAGTGGGTTCGTCACGTTTCCATTTTTTAGCATATGGCATATTGAAATCGAAGCTGTGGCAAGAATCACAGTACACCATCGATTTTTCGTGCGCGCTGTGACATGAGGTACAAGCCACTTCACCAGGAAAATGTGAAGCATGGGCATTGTAATGTTCATGTTTTGTGGTTTCAGCCACTTCAGCTAAAGTGCCATGGCAAGAAACACATTGGGCATTTTCATAGGTTAAGCTGTCGTTTGATAGCTCGCCATCTGGAGTATGACAGCTATCACACTCTTGGTTTTGCTCATGGAATTCAGCTAAGTTATCAGCCGCAACAGCGTTGCCCATTAGGCCTGCTGTGCCCATTAGCGTGGCAAGGCAGACTGCCAGTTTCATTTTTTTCATTTTTGCTCCTCCTTCTAAACCTAATGATGCTTAGTTGATTAGGTATAAAAGCCAGTTATTGTTTTAGTGTGGCTGAAGTGAGATCACTTCACTTTAAAAGTTCGGTCTAAAATTAGGTGTTAAGTTGTTCAGCGGTTACTTCTGCTTACCTTAATCTTTATCCATGCCACTAAAACCAGCAATAAGATAAACACCAGCAGTGACAGAAATGACAACTCAATCACATGCATGAAAAGGTGCTATGCAAAGATGCATAGCTATAAGGGCGTGTATGCACTTTTGCATAGCTTATGTGGCGCTAGATCACATCAAATTAATATTTAGGTAAAAGGTACATAATGATTTACTAATTCGCGGAATGCGGCACAGTTTCAAATGAGCGAAATAGTTAACATCGCAGTATGAAGATCCTATTACTATTAGTTATTACCCTCACTTTTCCTGCATTCGCGCAAGACAGCATTGTGCTAGGTGTGCATTCAAAAACAGCGCCATTAGAGTGGCGTAATAACGGAGTGGATCAAGGATTTAACATTGAGTTGATGGATAGAATTGGTCAGCTTACTAACAAGCGCATTCTTGTGCGGCGTAAGAGTTTTCAGCAATTAGTTCAAGATGTGTATAACCCTAACAGTGATATTGACGTGATTGTTGTGGTGAGCCCGGTAAACATGGATCGTAAGTTGGCCCAATCTGATCCCATTTATGCCACCCATGCTAAAGCTTATACTTTGCAGGGTAAGGGATTAATTAATAGTTGGGCTGATTTGATTGGTAAGCGGGTGGCCATTAAAAAAGGCGCTTTTGTTGATGTTTTTTTATCTGATCATCTGCAAAACTTTGATCGCGTGGATGTTGATTTGTATGAAACCGGTTTTCAATTACTGATTAAAAATCAAGTCGACGTGGTGATTGCTGAAAGCTTTGTTGCGCGGCGTTTACTTCCGCTGTATCCATCGGTGCGCAGTTCGAGTGATGCTCTCATTTATGGCGCGTTTAATTTTGTCGCTAATGAGTCGAAAACTGAACTCATGTATCAAATTAATGAAGCGCTTAGGCAGTTAAAATTATCAGGCGAATACGACCGACTGGTTAATAAATGGTTTGGTACCGGGCGTGAAAAAGTGGATTTAACCTCTTCTGAAAAGCGCATGTTTGCTCTAGCTATTTTAGTGGCGATTATTTCTGCTATCGGGATGATTTTCACCGGATTGATAAGCGCTAGTTTACGCCGTCATACTAAAGCCCTTGATGCCGAACTCATTCAGCGCAGGCGCATTGAAGCTGAGATATCTGAACTGTCTAAACAGTTCCAATCTGTTCTCGATGGCATCCCCAATGGTGTAACCATAGTAAACCAAGACTTGCAGCATTTATGGAGTAACGATAACAATATTCATTTGTTAGATTCAGCAGCATTTTACTATATCGACAACCATGCATTTGTTCTTAAAACGGCGGTGCTCGAGGTACTCTCTAGCCAAACCCCCTTGATTGCAGAAATGCGCTATCAACAGCAGTTTTGGCAATTACAAATCCATCCTATTGCAGAAAAACAAGTGGTGATTCTACTTGAGGAAACCACTGAGCAGCATAGATTGAGGCAAGCAAATGAAGAAGTTAGCCGCTTAGCGTCACTAGGGGAGTTGTCTGCGGGAATTGCTCATGAAATCAATAATCCAACCGGCCTGATTGTGCATGCGGTATCATTATTTACCGCGGCGTTAAAAGACTTAACCCCAGCAGCAAGGCACTATCAGCAACAAAATCCTTTTTGGCTTATTGCAGGATTAACCCCAGATGTTGCCATTGAAGAGCTTCAGTACAGTTGCGGCTCTATTGAAGAGGGCGCCAAACGTATCAGCCGAATTGTTAATGATTTAAAACGTTACGCCATGCCGCATATTGCCGATCAATATGCTCGAGTATGCCTAAATGACGTGGTTCAAGTTGCCCAGCGTCTTACCGCTAATCAAACCAAGGTCCATCAGATCAGCATGAGGTTATGTCAACCTAGCCCTATAATTAAGGGCGATGCGCAACAGTTACATCAGGTATTAATCAACCTTATTCAAAATGCTTGTCATGCCTGCACTGAACAACATGGCGAGATTATTATAGAAACTCGCATTGCTGGCAATACGGCAATATTGAGCATTATCGATAACGGTTGCGGCATGAATAGCGCCACGCTCAAACGTATTACCGAGCCCTTTTTTACCACCCGTCGCAACGAGGGCGGCAGTGGTTTGGGTTTGTCGGTATGCAGCAAAATAATTAAAGAGCATCAAGGCGAAATGCAGATGCAGTCGAGTTTAGGTAAAGGCACGCAAATTAGTCTGATTTTTGCATTGGAACAACACACATGAAACTGGCCAGAAATATTCTGTTAATCGACGATGAAGCCGCCTGGTTACGCACACTCGCGATAACCCTTAACCGTCTCGTTCCTGAGGCTGAAATAGATACTTGTTTAGATAGCCGTCAAGTACACAGCCGCTTACAAGTGGGTGATTATGCGCTAGTACTGGTCGATCTTACTATGCCATTTCACTCTGGCGAAGAGCTATTAGCGATGATCCGCAGTGACTTTCCCAATACTCGGGTGATTATTGTGACTGGGGTGAATGAGGTTGATACCGCAGTGCGCTGTATTAAAAATGGCGCTTATGACTACTTTATCAAAACAGACAATGTCGATAATCTCGCGCGTACGGTACGCCGAGCGCTAGAAGTGGTTGGGCTTGAAAGAAACTACCTGTATATCAAAGAAAAATTCTTAAGTCGTACTTTAGATAACCCGCAAGCGTTCAATAATATTTTAACTTGCGAGCCACAGTTATTAGATCAATTTCGTTATCTTGAAGCCGTATCTTGTAGCCCTGAACCCTTGCTAATTTATGGTGAAAGCGGCACTGGCAAAAGCGAGTTCGCCAAATCTTGCCATGCGCTTTATAACCCTAATGAACCTTTTATTAGCATTAATCTTGCCGGTATTAGTAGCGAGTCCTTTGAGCAAAAAATGAGTGGCCAGCTGTATCATCACCATAATGGCGAGCTTGAAGCGGTTGCAGGCCTATTGCATCAAGTAGGAAGTGGGGTGCTGTATTTGAATGAAATAGGCGCGTTGCCTCTGGATGCACAAGTTAAGCTATTAGCGCTGTTAGACACTAAACAATATTACCCTTTAGGCAGCGACACCGCTTATCCGGTTAAATGTAAGTTTGTGGTATCGACTCAAGATGACTTACTCAAACTACACCAAGCTGGTGAGTTTAGAAGCGATTTACTCTACCGCTTACGGGCTCATAAAATTAAATTACCACCGTTAGCAGAACGGCAGTTAGACATTGCTATGTTAATCAATCATTTCATCGCCCTTGCTGCCGCTGAAATGAATCTACCTGCGCCTATTCAGCCTCCCGATTTAGCGCCCAAACTCGCCAGTTATGATTTTCCTGGTAACCTTCATGAACTCAAAGGCATGGTTTTTGATGCTGTGAGCAGAAGTGATGGCATAGCGCTTAATACCTCTGCTTTTATGGAAGCGATTAATGAACACAAGTCATTAACGGCAGCGCCGCAAGATCGCATTATTTTTCCCAAACAACTGCCCACGATAGCGCAGATGAACCAAGCATTAATGGACGAAGCCATGAGCCGCACTGCCAATAACCAAACCGCAGCAGCGCAAATACTGGGTATTAGTCAAAGTGCGCTGAGCCGCCGGCTTAAAGGGAGTTAGAGCTAAATACAGAATATTTATAAAACATAATTTTGTTCCTATTTACGCTTTTCGCATTTCAATATGGCTCTTTGAGATTCATTTACCTAACAACGTTCACCTTAACCTCGCCTTAACCCCTCCATCAGTATGCTAGTGCCATTATTGTGTAATACACAGGTTTGGGGATGCAGTTGATGATGGTAAAACCGGCGCTACGAAAAGCGATGCTGGCACTGATGGTGACGAGCCTGTTGGGCTGCAGCAGTGTCGATAATGTCAATTACGCTGACCGAGCCAGTCAAGCAGAGGCGGATACGAGCCAACGTTTAATTGATCAGTTGCTGCTGGCCTCAAAGACACAAGATGTGCCGACACAATCGATAGCGCGATTAACGGATTTGGTTAATGTGCCTGAATTGCAGAGCTTTATATCTGCTGCTTTGCAGAATAACCCTAGTTTGCAACAAAGCGTAGTGGCATTGAAAATGGCCTATGCCCAACACGGTATTACTTCTGCTAGCCGTTTGCCGTCAGTAGATGCCAGCTTCAGCGGCACTTCAACCGAAGACAGCGATGACAGTTATACCACTGATATTACCGTGAGTTGGGAGTTGGATTTATGGCAAAAAATTGCTGACAGCAGCAACGCTGCATTAAAAGACATTGCCAGCACGCAAGCCAGTCTTCAAAGCGCGCAAGACTTAGTCGCCGCCAACGTGATGCGCAGTTGGTTAGACATTAGCCTTAAACAACAACTTGTGGCGATTGAAACCCAGCGTTTAACGGTATTAGACAACAATAAAGCACTTATTTTAGCGCGTTATCGTGTTGGCTTAGGCAGTTTAGAAGATCTCGATAATGCCAATACTAGTGTCGCCAGTACACAAGCTACCTTAGCCGATTATCAACAACAGCTTGCCCAAAGCAAGCGTGATTTGACCTTGCTTACAGGGCAATGGACCGGCAACGATTTAGCGGTAAACATTACTGCGGAATTTCCTGCAGTGTTGAATCCCATTAACTCACTAGGGCAACAAAATCTAAGTCAACGTCCTGATATTAAAACTGCATTTTACAATATTGAAGCCGAAGCATTACGTACCGATGCCGCCTATAAGGCTATGCTGCCGTCGATCAGTTTATCAGCCAGTTTGACCGACATGGCGCAGTCGCCAACTGATGCATTACTCACCGGACCTTTATGGAGTGTGCTTGGGCAATTATCTGCGCCCTTGTTCCAAGGTGGCAAATTATCATCACAAGCTGAGTTAGCCCAATTAACCACAGAGCAGCGCTATTGGGTCTATCAAGAAACCCTATTAAATGCGGTTAACGAAGTGGAAAATACTGTGGGCCAAGAATACTCCCTCGCCAAACAACAACAGCATTTAATCGAAGCGCAACTCAGCGCCGAGCGCAGTTTTGTCAGTTACGAGCAAAAGTATCGTCAAGGCTTAGTCGACATTTTTGATTTACTAACCGTGCAACAGCAAACCTTTGATGTTGAAGCGCAACTTGCTAACACCATTTATAACCGTCTTATAAACCGTATTGATTTAGGCCTAGCGTTGGGCTTAGGGGTATTACATGAAGCTTAATCGTCTAAACGTTATTGTCACCGTATTATCATTGGGCAGTATTTTTGCTGCCTTAGGTTATACCGTCTCGCAATTACCGCCTGCGCCTAACCAACAAGCATCTACTACAGAGCAACCTATTAACCCAGTGGCGAGTACAGCAGCAATCTCATTATTACCTCAAGTGGGGGTAGTGGCTGTCAACGGACAACAATATCAAGCTGAAGTCATCGGTTTTGGTGAAGCAAGACCACGTTATGAACTTACGTTAAGCGCCGAAGTAAGCGGTAAGATTGACAGTGTTCATCGTCAGTTTGAATCCGGTCTGGTGATTAAAAAAGGCACAGTATTAGGCCAAATTAATGATATCAGTTATCAGCAAGCATTAACGCAAGCGCAAACCGATGTCGCCCAGGCTGAGCTCGATTTACTCGAGGAACAACGCCAAGGTGAACAAGCAAAATCAGAATGGTTACGTTCAGGTTTTTCTGGTGAGCCTGAATCACCGTTAGTGCTCAGAACACCACAATTGGCCCAAGCGACTGCCGCATTAGAAAATGCCAAGTTAACCCTTAAAAAAGCTAAGCAAGATGTGGCCTATACCAAGATTACTGCACCATTTGATGCGCTAGTGGTGAGTCGTGATATTCAGCCCGGAAGTTATGTACAAACCGGCACCCAACTGGGCACTTTATACAGCGTTGCAGACGTTGAAATTAATGTGCCATTGTCAGATTTACAGTGGCAAAACCTGCCAGAGTTTGACAATGCACAGCTTGCTAAAACCCCTTGGGATGTCACCTTGTACAGCGCCGATGGCCGTAACCAGTGGCAAGGTTATATTGAGCGTGTTGAACAACATTTAACCCAAACTAGTCGTCAACGTTCATTAATTGTGGTGGTCGACAATCCACTCACGCAACAAACTCACTTGTATCCAGGCACCTTTGTTAAAGCACAAATCAACGGCAAATCATTAAGTGATTTATGGCAATTACCGTCGTCGGCTATTTCACAACAAGGTGATATTTGGTTTATCAATGATAGCAGTCAATTGGCTAAATCAGCTGCCAATATCGCCTTTGAAAAAGACGGTTTTGTGTATGTATTGCCTATTGTTAGTGAGCAAAGAGGTCGACCGAGCTTAATCCAAATTGTTAAGCGCCCTTTAAGCAGCTTTAAAGTGGGCACTAAGGTGCTTGCTAAGTTAGAGGTTTAAGCCATGTCGGGATCTCAATCTACACATTCAGGGGCGATAGCCTGGTTTGCTAGAAATTCAGTAGCGGCTAACTTGCTGTTAATTGCCATGATAATCGTGGGTCTTTTCTCCTTAGGCAGCTTACGCAAAGAGGCCTTTCCGAGTTTAGAACCCGACAGGGTGACAGTGTCGGTGACTTACGACAGTGGCGACCCAGTGCTGGCTGAAGAAGGCATAGCAATTAAAATTGAAGATGCATTAGAAACCGTGCCGGGCATAAAACGGATAACGTCAACATCCAACGCCAATGGCAGTAGTGTGATAATTGAGAAAACCAGCGCTTATGATTTAGACACTTTACTCACTGACATTAAAACCAATATTGATGCGATTTATAACTTTCCTAGTGAAGCTGAAAAACCCGTTATTGATAAAATGCGCATGCAAGATCATGCCTTGTGGATTGAGATCTACGGCGATGCCGACCGTGCGACGTTGCAGGCATTAGCCGAACAACTTAAATCGGATTTATTAAGTCAGTCAGCCATTCACGATCTCGAGATTAAAGCCAAAGCCGAACCGATGATTTCTATAGAAATTGATGAAGCTAAGTTGCAAGCCTATGGACTGACGTTTGCCTCCGTGGCCAGTGCTGTGAATGCCGAATCGTCAGCATCCATTTCGACTAGCCTATATAACGACAACAAAACCGTGCGGCTAAAAGTATCACAGCAAGCTTACCAATTAGACGATTTTATGGCGATTCCGGTGATCACCAACAGTCAAGGTTCGCTGATAACCTTAGGTGATATTGCGACTATTAAAGACGGTTTTGCCGACGATACCTTTGTGTTGTCGCGTTATAACCAAGCTAACTCAAGCGCGATTGAAATTGTGATGGACGAAAATGGCGATATTGTTGATATTGTTGAGCAAGCTAAGCAAGTCGTCGAAAAATGGCGCAGTTCTAATGTATTACCCGACAACGTCAGTATTGCTACTTGGCATGACAAAAGCACGCTGATTATCGAACGCTTAAGCTTATTGGTTAAAAATGCCTTGAGTGGTATCGCTTTGGTATTCATTATTTTAGCGTTATTTTTAAACTTGCGAGTGGCGTTTTGGGTTGCTGCAGGGTTACCGTTTGTGTTCTTCGGCACCTTGTTTTTTATGAGCAATACTTTTGCTGGCTTAAGCCTAAATGAAATGACCACTTTTGGATTTATTATGGCGCTGGGGATTGTCGTCGATGATGCAGTGGTGGTGGGCGAGAGTGTTTATAGCACTCGGCAAAAATACGGCGACAACATCGACAACACTATCAAAGGTACTTTAAAAGTGGCGACCCCAACGATATTTGGTGTGTTAACCACAGTAGTCGCTTTTGTTGCCTTAGCTAATGTTGAAGGTAATTTAGGGCAGATTTATGCCCAGTTTGGTACTGTCGTTGCCATTTGTTTGATGTTGTCGTTGGTTGAATCTAAATTTATTCTACCGTCGCATTTAGCGCATATTAATACTCAAAAAAGTGCCAAGAAATCATGGTTCAATCATATCCAACATGCTGCCGATAGTGGTTTGCAGTGGTTTAGTCGAGTGATTTATCAGCCACTTATTGAGTTTGCATTACGGTTTCGTTATGCGGTGGTATTGCTGTTTATCGCACTGTTTATTGTGGTTGCAGGTATGCCAATAACGGGCAGCGTGCGAGTGGCATTTTTTCCTGATATTGCTGGCGACACTGTCGTTGCCGACTTTTCGATGCAAAATGACGCCAGTTTTGGCCAGACCTATAAAAATTTAATGACCTTAGAAACTGCTGCAAAACAAGTCGATGCTCAGCTGGTGGCCGAACAACAGCATAATAAGGACAGCTATTTAACCAGTTTGCATGTTATGGCAAGCAGCAGTGACTCGGGCCAAGTTCAGGTTGAGTTAGCGCCAGACAGTCCTTATAGACTCAAAGAATTTAGCCAAAAATGGCTTGAGCTTGTTGGCCAAATGGAAGGTATAAAAAAGCTTAAAATATTATCGAAGCAAGAAATGCTCGATAATTTTAAAGTGGAAATTAAAGCCAGCGATACCGATTCCGTCTTTGCTGTTGGCCAAGCGATAAAAGCGCAGCTAGAAACCATGGATGGCGTCAGTGGTATCGATAACAATTTAGACATAGGCGAGCCGCAATATCGTTTTGAATTAACCGCGCAAGGTCGTGCCCTAGGATTTGACACCGAAACCTTATCGAGCCAGATATTGCAGTCATTTGGCGGCGGTGTAGTACAGCGTTTTCAACGTGGTAAAGATGAGGTAAAAGTTCGAGTACGTTACCCTGATGAAGATCGTCAAACCATCGAAGATATTAAGCTTGCCAATGTTCGAACTAGCGACGGTACTATTGTGCCTTTAAGCCACGTGGCGCAGATTTTTAATGATTACCAACCGTCGAACATTACCCGTATTGACAGTCAACGGGCGGTATACATCAGTGCTGTACTAGACAAAGATAAAATTGCCTCAAACGAGCTTGTTAGTCAGCTAAAGCAGACGTTAGTGCCGCAGTTAGCAGTGCAATACCCCGGTGTGAGTTTCAATTTTGCCGGTGAAGCTGAGCAACAAGCTGAAACCACAAGTTCGATAGGGTCGATGTTTGTGCTGGCGTTAATTGCCATTTATGCCTTGCTAGCCATCCCGTTAAAATCATACATACAACCGGTGATTATCATGACCGCGATTCCGTTTGGTATTGTTGGCGCCATTTTAGGCCATTGGTGGAATGACTTAACCATTAGTATTTTATCGTTAAATGGTATTTTGGCCTTAAGTGGCGTGGTGGTAAACGACAGTCTATTGCTGGTATCGCGCTATAACGAGTTGATTAAAGAAGAGGGTTTGTCGGTACACGATGCTATTGTTGAGTCATGTACCAGCCGCCTTCGTGCGGTATTGCTTACCTCAGTGACGACCTTTGCTGGTTTAGCACCTTTGTTGGGCGAAACCTCGTCACAAGCACAGTTTTTAATACCTGCTGCGGCAGCGCTGGGTTATGGTATTTTATTTGCTACCGTCATCACCTTGATTTTGACGCCATCTTTGTTGCTCATTCAATGTGAGTCGAAAGCATTTATCAATCACGTTATGGCTAAACTGCGCCCAAATCATCATACGACAAGCTCAGTGGCGTCGTAAACCGAGGAATATATTCGATGTTCACCGACAAGTTGCAGTTGTTATTGGTTGAAGACGATCTTGATTTAGCTACCGCGGTGATCGAGTACCTAGAGCTAGAAGGTATTCTTTGTGACCATTCTGCCAATGGCAGTGCAGGGCTGAATCTGATTTTACTCAATCGCTATGATGCAGTGATATTGGATTTGAACTTACCTAAAATGAACGGTTTGCAAGTGTGTGAATCTTTGCGGCTGCAAGGTATCGATGTACCAGTACTGATGCTTACCGCGCGCGACACGCTTAACGATAAGCTCGATGGCTTTGCCAAAGGTGCTGATGATTACCTCATTAAGCCGTTTGCAATGGAAGAGCTCATTGTACGCATTCGAGTATTATCCCGTCGCCGAAGTGGTCAAGCTATGCGCCTAACCGTGGCCGACTTGGTCCTCGATTTGCAGCAGAAGCAGGCGTTTCGTAATGGGGTTGGCTTAAAGCTATCGCCGACAGCGTTTAAAATTTTAGACGTGTTAATACGAGCGAGCCCTAACCCTGTGTCGCGTGAAAAACTGATGCAAAGTGTGTGGGGAGATGACCAACCAGACAGTAATAGTTTAAAAGTACACATGTTTAATTTACGTAAACACCTTGATGGCAACCAGGAACTCAAGTTGCTGCATACCGTTAGTGGTCATGGCTTTGCCATTAAAGATAACCAGTAGGATAGCCATTACATGAAATTAACTCCGAGCCTGCGAATTTTTGTACTACTGGTCATGTTGTTTACTGGTATTAGTACCATTTTAATTTTATCGATGCTCAGTGTGCACTATTTTATTTCTGGTATGGACCAAATCTTACAATCTACCATGTACGCTCAAGCACAAGATCAACAGGTTATCGATGGTCAGCCGAAAACATCACATTTTTTTACGGTGGCTTCACGTTGGCAAGACCTACCCGAAGAGATCCAACAAAATATTAAGTCTGAGCCTAGCGAGTTTAACGTCTTGTATAAAAACATTATTGGCGGCTCGCCCATTACGCCCCCTGTAAAAGGCTTTTTTGTTATCAAAGTGCTTAAAGGCAATGAGGTGCGATATGTCTCCAGTACCTTTGACAGTCAAGCTGGCACTATGTCTCCTCCTAAAGGCATTCCCTTTTTTGTGGTGATATTAGCGACTGCAATTTTAGGTATTGTGATGTTTACTATCGTGTTGATGTTAATGATGCGAAAAGTGGCGCGGCCAATGAAGCGTTTAAGAACTTGGGCGAAAGGATTAAATAGCCAGCAATTAGCTCAGCCAATACCCGACTTTCATTTTAGCGAATTAAATACCTTAGCCGATATTGTTAAAACGAGTTTAGGTACTGTGCAGGAAAGCTTAGATCGTGAGCAACAATTTTTAGGCTATGCCAGCCATGAGTTACGCACCCCAATAGCGGTTATTCGGACTAATACTGAATTACTGCAAAAGTTGATAAGCAAAGGTGGTAGCGCAGAAAAGCAAGCCCAAGTGCTTAACCGTATTGAACGTGCAGGGCTCACCATGACAGATCTCACCGAAACCTTATTGTGGTTAACCCGGCGCGAAGGTAAAAGCTTACCCTTGAACGACGTTAATTTGGGTCAGCTTATTCGTCAGCTTGTGCAAGAGTTAAAGTATTTAATCCACGGCAAGAATATTGAAATTAGTATTGAAACCGATGACTCTACTCATCAACTGCCTGATACTCTCTGTCGAATTATTATCACCAACATAATCCGTAATGCTTTACAGCACACCATTGAGGGCAGCGTAACCATTCGTCAATCGTCCACATTGGTGAGTATCGCTAATCAGTGTGACTCTTATGCTGATAGCTTTGAAGAGCTCGGCTTTGGTTTAGGGCTTGAGTTAACCACTAGACTCATTACGCAATATGACTGGGATTATCAAAATCTAGATACTAATCGCGGCCACAAAGTGTCTATCGATTTTAGCCGTTAAAATTGCTCTTTAACATTAGGCTACAGGGTAAAGATAGCCATTGTTTACACTATCAATCACGATGAATATCTACCTAGCCAAAGCCAGCGACACCATCGCTGGCTTTTTTGCGGGTCATTTGTGATTACGTCAATTCAGATAAAACTAATCGTTATAATGTGATTACAATTACATTATCATTAGGTGTTAACTTAATTCGATTGTACTGCAAAGTAATCGGCCTATAATGAGGGGTATCTTGACGCCGTACTAGGTTATGGGATCGCTGCAATGAAATACCTCACACATTTATTTTCTCTTCGTATTGGGCATGCGCTCAGAGAGTCGTTAAAAGACGCTCCCTACAAAGCCAATGCATTCTCTAAAGATTTGTTAGCTGGTTTAACGGTTGGCATTATTGCCATTCCACTGGCGATGGCACTGGCAATTGCTATTGGTGTTGCACCGCAATACGGATTATATACCGCCATTATTGCCGGGTTTATTATCCCGCTGACCGGTGGCTCACGTTATAGTGTATCTGGCCCGACTGCGGCGTTTGTGGTGATCCTTTACCCCATAGTGCATCAATATGGTCTGTCTGGATTATTGCTAGCGAGTATTTTGTCTGGAGTGATACTCATCGCTATGGCGTTGTTACGCCTGGGTCGCTATATCCAATATATCCCCGAGTCAGTCACCTTAGGGTTTACCGGCGGTATTGCGGTAGTGATTGCTGTGCTGCAAGTTAAAGATTTTTTTGGTTTAAGCATCAGTGACATGCCTGAAAATTTTGTCGGTAAAGTTGCCGTATTAACGCAAGAATTACCGACATTGTCATTGCCTACACTGGTGGTGGGGTTAAGTGCGTTAGTGATGTTTATTTTGTGGCCTAAGCTCAAGTTACCTGTGCCAGCACATCTTCCGGCTGTGGTGGTTGCCAGTCTGGTGGCGCTAGTGCTCAATCAGCAAGGCTTTCCTGTTGCGACGATTGGTTCTACTTTTAGTTTTACTTTCGCCGATGGTTCAATTGGCGCCGGTATTCCATCCATGTTGCCTGATTTTCAATGGCCTTGGCTGCGGACCCAGTCGGGCGAATTACCTATTGAACTCAGTTGGCAATTGGCTAGCGATTTATTATCGGCGGCATTTGCGATTGCCATGTTGGGGGCAATTGAATCATTACTGTGTGCTGTGGTGCTCGACGGCATGTCGGGTAAAAAGCACAGTGCTAATAGTGAATTGCTCGGCCAAGGTATCGGTAACATTATCGCGCCATTTTTTGGCGGTATTACTGCTACAGCGGCCATTGCTCGTTCAGCGGCTAATTATAAAGCTGGCGCGGTGAGTCCGGTAGCAGCGATGATCCATGCACTGGTGGTATTAGTGTCTTTGTTATCGCTGAGTACCATTTTGGCGTATATCCCCATGGCGGGCATGTCGGCATTACTCATTATGGTGGCTTGGAACATGAGCGAAGCCCCTAAGATTGTGCATCTTATAAAAAAAGCGCCCGCAAGCGAGGTGCTGGTATTGCTGGTGTGCTTGTTATTGACCATCTTCTTCGACATGGTTATTGCGATCAGTGCGGGGATCATTTTGGCGTCGTTGTTGTTCATGAAACAAGTGGCTGATATGACCAAGGTGCAAGACATTAGCGAGCAGAAAAAGCATATTCATGTTGAATTACCGCCGCGTTGGAAAGTCTTTAAAATCAATGGTCCGTTATTTTTTGCTGCCGCGGACAGTGTCTTTGGTGAGTTGGCGCATTTGAGCGCTGATCAAGATGGGGTGGTGTTGTATTTCGATGGGGTGTCTATTTTAGATTCTGGTGGTGTTTCTGCATTGTATAAGTATATTGCTAAATGTAAGCACCACAATACCCGAGTATTGCTCGCGGATTTTCAATTTCAGCCACTTAAAACCTTAGCTAAAGCAGGCTTTAAGCCAGATGGCGTGCAGTGTGTTACTTACTCAACCTTGGCCGATGCACTCGATGATGTGGTCAGATAGAAATAAAAAAGCGCCCTACTGAACATCAATAGGGCGCTGGATATTGGCTCGAGCTATCAGTGTTTATTCGCTGGCTTTTGCCACTTCAATGTAATGCCAAGAATCTGCAATATGCAGTCTTGCTGAGGTTACGTGTTTATTGCGCTCAACATTAATGTGGTTAGTTTGTTCTGACCACAATTCTTGAAGGGTCGTCATCTTAAGATAAAAACCCTCCATATTCGTGGTGATCGGTGTTTCCTGATAAACCCACAAATACTTACCCTGTAACTCAGTGCCCACATAGGTCAGGGTTAACGGATGTTGCTGCTGATCCTGCATCGAAAATGTCGATATAGCGTAATATGCAAAAGCTTCACGACTCACGGGATCGCTAATCAAATCAGCATTGCTATCAATGACTTGCTGAGCAGCATGCTCAGCGTCGTGCAAGTAAAATCGATGCTGAATTTCCAGCATACCGCTGCGCTGATTAAACACAATACTGGTGTAGGCTTCTTTTTGCTGGTGGCCATGGGCTTGGCCAGCCAATAAACTTAAGCCAATAACACTCAGTAATATTAGAACCAATTGACGCATTACTTTTTCTTCACTTTAATTTCAGGATCTTTCAGGGCTTCTTTATTGTCATGCATGATATCGCGATACTTATTACCCTTACGCTCTTCCTCTTTAAAGGCTTCAATGCGTGATGGGATAATTTGACGAGGATAATAGTTATTTTCAATATCCACATCGGCAGTTTCGCCGCGACGATCAACCACAGCAGACACTAATACATTATCTTTGTCGGTCACAATCAGTTTGCTGACTTCAAACGGTGAGCGGCGCCAAATTTCAGCTGGCAGCACCAATGACTCGGTATCACCATTTTCAAACGTGAGTTCGAGCAAAATTGGCATCACTAAACCACCAAGATTGGAGAAGTTAAACACATAGTAGTTTTTATCTTCTTTCAATGCCCGCGCCAAGACTTGTTGCTCCCACGGATCCAGTTCGGCGTGTTTTTTGTTGTACTTGTTACGATCTTTATTGGTGACGCTGAATTGATCATGTTGGTCATGATAATCGGTATTACCTGGATTAAGTTCTACCCAGGTTTTTTGGCCACTTTGTTGATTACGTTCAACCGAATAAGGCATAGGTTTATCGTTATAATCTTGGCGACGACGATCAAAATCAATATCAGGATTATTGCTGTCTAAGCGCAGTTTATAAATACGATCTAGCGAGATATCGACATGATCTGTGGTGTAAAACCAGCCACGGAAAAACCAATCTAAATCAACCCCAGAGGCTTCTTCCATGGTGCGGAAAAAGTCGCTTGGTGTCGGGCGCTTATTCATCCAACGACGGCTGTATTCTTGAAAGGCAAAATCAAATAGCTCACGGCCTAATATCACTTCACGCAAAATGTTTAATGCAACAGCAGGTTTAATGTAGGCATTAGGACCAAGCTGCAACACACTGTCTGACTGAGTCATAATCGGAACTTGGACATTAGACTTCATGTATTCAATAACATCAGTTGGCTCACGTCCCCAAGATAAATTAGGGTCCCATTCGCGGGTGGCAATGCCGTCTAAAAAGCTGTTTATGCCTTCATCCATCCAAGTCCATTGACGCTCGTCTGAGTTGACTATCATCGGAAAATAGTTATGACCGACTTCGTGGATCACCACGCCGATTAAGAATTGTTTTTCAGCCAAGGTGTATGTGCGACTGCCATCTTCATGCCAAATAGTACGTGGGCCATTAAAGCTGATCATCGGGTATTCCATGCCGCCAACGGGACCATTAACACTGATCGCTGCAGGGTAGGGATAATCGAAGGTAAAGCGTGAATAGACTTCAAGTGTATGAATCACTGCCGCTGTTGAATATTGCTGCCACAGTTCGCCACCCTCTTTAGGATAAAACGACATCGCCATTACATGTGGGTTTTGGCTGTTTTTTTGTTGGTAGCCTTGGGCGTCCCAGATAAATTTACGTGATGATGCCCAAGCAAAGTCGCGCACATTTTCGGCTTTAAAATGCCAAGTTTTAGTGCCTTTGGCTGTACTCGATTCATTGGCTAGAGCTTCGTCTTTAGAGACAATAAATACAGGTTTGTCAGCTTTTTTTGCGCTATCTAAACGCTTGAGTTGTTCAGATGACAGCACGCTTTTACTGTTTTGGAGCACGCCGGTAGCGGCCACAATATGGTCACTAGGTACTGTCATGCTCACATCGTAATTACCAAACTCGAGCGTAAACTCGCCGCTGCCTAAGAATTCTTTGTTATGCCATGCTTCGTAATCTGAATAACTGGCGACTCGCGGAAACCACTGCGCTAATAAGAAGATGTCATTGCCACCTTCACGATTATCGTCTGGAAAATGCTCATATCCAGAGCGTGCACCTACGGCATCTTCTTCTAAAATATTGTAGCCGTAATTAATGCGCAGTTGCGTCGATTGCTTGCTCTTTAGGGGCGTCGGTAAATCGACCCGCATTTGAGCGCCAACTATGGTGTATTTCAGTGGTTTTTTATTGGCACCGGTTACCGCCGCAATTTGGTAACCCAAGTTATTGTCGGCTAAAAATTGTTGGCGACGAAGATCTTGCAGGCTGATCTTTGCAAATGCGCTATCGCCATAAGTGTTCTCAGCCCTAATGCTCCCATCAACCCCATAAAAGGCGCTGCTTCGTTCAGCAATCGAGTCAGATTTAAAACGATTTTGTTCTAATTGGAACCACAGATATTTAAGCGTATACGGAGAATTATTATGATAAGTAATGACTTGCTCACCTTGAATAGCACGCTTTTGTTCATCTAATGTGGCATTGATTTTATAATCTACTTGTTGTTGCCAATATTCTTTACCTGGTTCGCCAGCAGCATTGCGATAATCATTTGGTGTGGGAAGGCCCTCTTCAAGTTGACGAAATTTGTCGTCGAACCGACCTTTACTTTGGACAATTTCTGAAGCCGAACTGGTGAAGATTGCTGAACTGCTCAATGCCAATATCAGCAGGTGAAGATACACGCGCATAAATACTCCTATGACTTCAGCAAGCTGATGCCATTAATCCCAAAATGATGATTTATTATTTTTTTGTTGGCGCAGTGTAACGAAAATGACAAGGTTATGCAGTGAGAAGAGTGTTACTAAGTTTTGCACCTTGCTGATGCCAATTCCCTCTGGCATAAAAACAGCGAGTTTAATCAAAGATAGGTAAAAACTTTTGCAGGTTTTTATAGCGGGCGTCGGCTGAGGTGACTTCCGGTAATATTTTGTATTTATCCAAAATTTGCTTATATTCGCCATTGGCTTTTAGCATCTGTATGCCGCGGTCAAAAGCGCTCACATAGGCTTTATTTTGCGGGTTAAAACCAATATATAAAGGAACCGGTTTACCTATAGTGCCTGCATAACGAAGTTGTTGATTTAAGTTTAGTTGACTTGCGGTGTACTCAATGACATTTTTGTTGTCGATAATCACCGAGTGGCGGCCTTTTATAAGGCGAATAATGTTCATCGCGATAGGGTCATTACCCGAGGCAAAATAGGTGCTCGGGTGGGAGTTAAGCCATGTATCCAGTTCTTTGCCATATTGGTAGCCAGTGACAACGGCAACCTGTTGGGTATTATTGAGGTCGGATATTTGCTCAAATGACTCAGTGCTGTCAACTAGAGTATAAAAGTCGTTACTTTTATAGCCCACAATCACGTCATTACTCAGTAATTGATAGTTGCCTATCGCTTTTTTAGACAATCCAATGACAGCATCGACGTTGTTCCTTTGAAGTTCAAGCATGACTCGTTTAAAAGGGGCTATCATAAATTCAACAGGTTGATTTTGAATTTCAAAAGCGCGACGAGTCAATTCCACAACATAACCAGTGTTAGTATCACAGGCATAGGGACACCAAATATCTGAGGCAATACGAATTGGCGCGGCATGGGCGTGAATACTGAAAACAGACAGTAAAATGAACAGGTACTTTAGCAAGTATTGTGCTCCATGGGATGAACGGGCGCGTATAGTAATTGTTTAAAGTGAAGAGGCAATCTTTTTTTGATTAAAAAAGATACTATTTAAGTATTTACTAACAAATATGTTCATATTGTGAACAGCTACAGTGTGCCAATAACAGATAGTTAACATTGGTTACTTTTTAACTGCAATTAACCGAGAGAACATTTTTATGGCGACATTAGATAGACAATTTACTCATGTGATGGTTGAGCAACCCGGCGAACCTAGCGTGATGACCATGGCACAATCTACGCTTGCGATGCCATCCGCGGGTCAAGTGACGATTAAGGTCCATGCTGCTGGAGTGAATGGCCCAGACATTAAACAGCGTGTGGGGGCTTATCCACCGCCAGCAGATGCTAGTCCAATCCTAGGTTTAGAAGTGGCCGGTGAAATTGTTGCCGTGGCAGATGATGTAACTCAGTGGCAGGTCGGCGACAAAGTGTGTGCGTTAGTGCCTGGTGGTGGTTATGCCGAGCTGGTTAACACTTATGCCGCCCATTGTTTACCTATTCCTACCGGTTACAGTTACGTACAAGCGGCAGCTCTGCCAGAAACCTTTTTTACCGTGTGGGGTAACTTATTTATTCGTGGCGGGCTTAAAGCAGGTGAAACCGTACTGATCCATGGTGGATCTGGCGGTATCGGCACGACCGCAATCCAAATGGCCAGTCGCTTAGGTGCTAAGGTATTTGCGACTTCTGGTAGCGCTGAAAAATGCCAATATTGTTTGGAGCAAGGGGCCAGTGTGGCCATTAATTATAATGAAGAGCATTTTGTCGAACCTATCTTAGCGGCAACGGATGGCCTAGGGGTCAATGTGATTATGGACATTGCTGGTGGTGACTTTATTAATGAAAATCTCAAAGCCATAGCCACTGATGGGCGTATGGTGTCCGTCGCGATGCAACGGGGTCCTCAGGCAAATGTAGATATTTTCCGCATTATGGCAAAACGGGTAGTGTGGACAGGTTCAACATTACGACCACAAAGCGTGCAAAATAAAGCGCAAATTGCTCAAGGCTTAGCGCAATATGTATGGCCATTATTAAACAGTGGTGAAATGAGTATTCCTGTTGATAGCGTATTTGCTTTTGCTCAAGTCGTCGAGGCACATCAGCGTATGGAATCTGGGCAACATAAAGGCAAGATTGTATTAAATCTACAAGCCTAAGCCTCAGCGTTATGTGTGTGCCGATCCATTCGGAATATTTATCAGCATATATTTTGCTAAAAAACTTGAAGCTTGATTTTTTTAAGCTAAAGTCGTCAAGACAAAGTGGTTAGCCTAAAAGTGGCTAATTGCCTTTGTGGACGATTATTTTGTGAGAAAAAAGACAGTAAAGTGTTAAAAATCGACTACGACGGACATTTTTATGCGATTACTTGAAAAAATCATCGTTTTAGGCATTGATTCTCAGAAATATTCTGTTTAAATACCCACGTAAATACAGAACAAATAATCGTGTTGTAGATTGGCTGTTTTATTAGCCATCAAGCTGCATCATTTTTAGGATATGTGTTGATTTAAGGGCGTTAGCATATATGTATAACACAGCAAAAAAACAGGTTTGGTTTGGTGAATTAAGAACATCAAAAGGTAATACTATTGTTGTTCATGATAACCAACTGCCACAAGCGTCTCCAGGGCGCATCTACTTTTACAATACAATTCGTAATACGATTGTTGAGTATGTAGAAGACATCGTTAAAGTGAATTTACATGACTTAGATGATGAGCAAACAAAAGCGGCAATCGCTGAGTTTAATGATGCTTGGAAAGCGGCACGTGCTGAGTTTATGTTAAAGCATCAATCACGTATCGACTTGTCAAAAGTACCAGACACAGCGCCTCGTAAGGCTAAACCAGTGCCAGAACCAGATGAAGTTATTGATTCAGATGATGACATTCCAGAATTTGATGACTCAGATGATGATGATGACAGCTTTGATGAAATAGGTGATAGCATAGACGATTAATTTTGTGCAATACATTAAGTTTTAGACTTAATGTATTGTGTGATTAGCCGCATTACTGGTTTATATTGGTCATAGATTGACAACGTCATAAGCAATAATTTTTTTATTGCTTATGACGTTTATTCTTTGTCAAAACTATCAACAATAATTGCGCCCATCGATGCGGGCATCGCAATTAATATCATCCGCTTAAATGCTAAAATGGGATCGTCCCATAACGGCAATTTATCTAATGCTAAAAGCACTATTCCCACGACTAATAACGTTAATATATAGGCAGCAACAACTCGTAATAGAAATGCTTGTCTGCGCTTAATAATATTGGCCTGAAATACACTCTGGTAGGCAAATAAGGCAATAAACGCTAGCGACAGTACCACGATCAAGACCAAATTTAAGCTTGGTAAGCTGGCTGATAAATGCCAAGCTTCTTCAGAAAATGCAATCGGCACCGACAGGGCAAAAGCCCCTATGGCAATTTGGCCAATGTCTTCAGCATTAAAATTAGATTTAACAGGCGGATTATTCTGCATCAAACTGATATCGAGTGATGTGATGATAAACGTGTCCCGGTTTTACCCACACATCACCAGCTAAGTCTGGTTGATTAGGTGAATCAGGTAGCATCTGCGGTTCAATACACACGGCTTGGTGATCGCAAAGTGGCCGTTGTTTTTTACCAATAGTGCCTTGCAAAAAATTAGCGCCGTAAACTTGTACGCCGGGTTGGTTAGTATAAACCGTCATACTGCGGCCGCTATTTGGGCTGGCTAAGCAACCAAAACGTTGCAAGTCTGCCCCTGGGTTATCTAACACATAACAATGATCAAAACCTTTAGTGGCGGCTAATGCTGCGCGCTCGGTCTGCACCGACATTGGTGTAGGTACAGCCATGTCTAAATCGCTGCCTGCGGTAGCTTGCATTGAAGTTGGTATGCCAACATCATTCATTGTGAGGTAATGTTTAGCATCCACTTGTAGAGTATGTTGAGCATTGGTATCGCTACGATTACCGTCTAAATTAAAGTAGCTATGCTGGGTTAAACTAATGGGGCAGGCTTTATCTGTGCTGGCCAGCATTTCAATGTACACATTGTTACCCGCTAAGCGGTAATCGAGCTGTACGGTGCAATTACCTGGAAAGCCCATGTCGCCGTCAGGGCTTTTTAAGGTTAAACGCATGCCATCACTTAATGGCCCAAGCTGCCATAATTTGCGATTAAACCCCTCCGCGCCACCATGTAAACAGTTAGTCGCTTGGTTAATACTCAGTGAGTATTGTTGGCCATTATATTGAGTTTTACCATTGGCAATACGATTGCTATAACGTCCTGCAATCGCACCTAAATGTGCTTGTTGGGCTAAATAATCTTCGGCGCTGTCGCAACCTAAGACAATATTTTTACGTTCACCATTGCGATCGGGAGTCCATAATGATCGAATAATGCCGCCTAAACTTAATACTTCGAGTGCGATGATGCCATTATCGATTCTTACCCGTTCAATCTCTCCACCACGGGGATCTTGCCAAGGTTCCAATACACTAAAACGTACCATTTATGCTTCCCACTTTTGTAAAATATTAACTGATGCGTCCTGCACCGCCACTTGCTGAACACAAGTATATTGTTGCTTCGATACCTGTTTGCTTAAAATATTGCTTTTCAACCACATTAATCACCTCATCGGTGAGATCATGATTAACCAGAGCTAATACACAGCCATCGCTCATCCGCACACCGCCTTGTTCGCCGATCAGCGATGCAACCATAGTCACCAAGCAATCGATTTCAGGGGTAATAATCTCAAAGTCATCACGCATTGAAACTTGAGACTGCGCCATTAACTCACTAAAACGAGCAATATTAATCTGTTGTAATGCTCGGGCTGCATTACTGGTGCGTTGGTTTTCAGTGATCACATGGCGAGCACGGCGAAACTGTTCATCACTCAATACCTCTTTATTTAGATTCAGTTGGGCGAGTGATAAATCGCGTAGAGAATCGAGGCCAAGTATCGCAGTGATCTGACTGCATTCTTGTTTGCGCTGTTCAAACTGCTGTGTAAAAGCATGACGATCTTGTTTTATATCAATCACAATCAAGCTTAATTCTTCAGGCAATAGCACAGCTTCGCTTTCTAGTTCTAAGCAATCAATCAATAAGGCATGATCGGGCTCTGCCATCGCACTGATAATTTGGTCCATCATGCCGCAATTTAATTGCATAAATTGGCTTTCACCGCGCTGTGCTAATTGGGCAATAGCAATAGGTGATAAATGTAATTGGCTGGCATTACTGATAGCAGTACCAAAAGCGATTTCCAGTGCTGCTGAAGATGATAAACCTGCCCCAAGCGGCACATCACCGACAATCGCTAAGTCTAAGCCTTTTGCCTGTAAACCTGATTGGTTCATTGCGGCTGTAACGCCCTTTAAGTAATGGCTCCAATCATCGCCAGCAGCTAAGGTTCCTTCTTCGCCAAAGTACCATTGTTTAATGTGCCCCGGAAAAGCGGTACTGACCGCGCGAAATAAATCATCATCGCGATGCTTTACAGCAATAACAGTATGAAAATTAATGGCGGCAGGTAATGCGAGGCCTTCGTTATAGTCGGTATGTTCGCCCATAATGTTAACTCGCCCGGGCGCTTGGTATAAATCATCGGGCTTAGTGCCAAAAGTTTGCACGAATAATTTAGTCGCGCGTTGAGCAGGGTTTGACATACTTCAAAAAATCCAACAAAGGGTGACAAGAAAAAGTCTTATTAGTGGAGTTATAGCATGACTTTACTCGATCTGTAACTGTGATTTGTTTATCCGATGCAAAATTGAAAATACGTTGTGGAAAACAAAAACGCCTAGAGATATTTCTAGGCGTTTTAAATGGATCGCAACTTAGGGACAGATTTTATGATGTTGACTTAACGGGCTGCTCATCTGCTGCTATAGCGTGATTCTCATTGGTTATTTCGCCGGCGGATTCAGATGCGATGACTGATGGTGAATCAAGTAGCTCTTTAATCACATGGTCAACAAAACCTCTACCTGCAGCTTCATACAAGTTGTACACAGTATTCACACCTGAGTCTTTTAACGAATCGGCGTCTTCTGTGTATTGTACAATGGCGCTGATTTTACCTTCGTAATTTAATCTTTTCAGTTGTTGAACGGCAAACAAGTTACCGACGTGATTTGGCATTGCCAGTAAAACCAACTCTAAATTAGGAGCCCGTTCGAGCTTTTCCCAAAAATCGGTATCGCCAGCATCCCCTTGAACGACATTACGACCTTGATTGCGATGAAAGTCGACCAGCTCTTGTTTATGCTCAATACCTAATATTTCGCCTATGTATTTTGAACGTAATTCATCATAAGCACCTGAACCAATTCGGCCCATACCTAAAATTAAGAAGCGTGGATTACCAATTGGGATCTGGCGATCTTCAGGGTGCAAAGGATGGCGTTCCAGTCTCATTAGTCTGGTTTGATAACGTAAATAAATCTTCGCGACGCTGTTATTCAGCGGTGCTGCAAATAAGAAACTAATACTTAACGCGACCGCAATAATAATCAGCCATTGCGGTGGTAACCAACCTTTTTGCGCCGCAACAGCAGCTACAATTAAACCAAACTCACTGTAGTTACCTAAGTTAAATGAGGCTAATAACGAGGTGCGCGAACGTAATTTAAAGCGGGTTAGCAAGTAGATAAACATAACAATCTTAACCGGGATTAACACCACTAAAATAGCGGCTAAGCCGATATCTGCCAGTGTCGGCAAACCGTTTAAACCAATGGTTAAGAAAAATGCGACTAAGAATAGCTCTTTAAAGAAATAAATCGATTTAGCTAATTCAGATGATTTAGCATGTCCTGCGAGTAAAATCCCCACAATTAGAGCGCCTAAATCTGGCTTTAAACCTACGGCTTCAAATAGCCATGCGCCCACAACTAAGGCCATGACTAGGCCAAATAACACTAACATTTCACCGTGGCCTACTCGGTCAAACACTTTGTATATCAGTGGCTTTGCTAATGGGAGTAACAACAAGGCAAAGGCCCAAACAGATGGAATGTTACCTTTGGAAATGGTTAAAAATATTACCGCGAAGATATCTTGCATAATTAAGATACCAATCGCTACTCGACCATATAGAGACTGCATATCACCGCTGTCTTCAAGTACTTTTACCGCAAATACAGTACTTGAAAAACTCAGAGCAAACGCAACTAGCATCAGTTGATTAAAGCTAAACCCATCTAGTTGCTCAATGCCTAAAAAGCCTAATACCTTAAGTACAGGCACAAAAAACAGAATTGAACCGATTAAATGCAAACTTGAACCAGCCCATACTTCGGCTTTAAAAAGACTCTTTAGATCAAGTTTAAGGCCAATGGAAAACAGCAGTAAGGTAACGCCTAGGTCGGCAAGCTGTTGCAAAATAGGCAAGCTAGTGTCTTTAATTCCTAAGGTAAATAATACAAAACCAGCAGCAAGATAACCTATGAGTGGCGGTAAACCAACACGGCTAACCAACATACCGCAAAGCAGAGTGATAATAAGGATAGCGGGTTCCATAAAACTCCTTAGATGAGGAATATAAAAATTATATTGTATAAGAAAAAGGTTAACTTACGGTGACTTTAATACCACAAAAGCAAAAAACAGCATCTTTAGTGATTAAAGATACTGTTTTATATTGTGTTCTAGGCAAAGATTTTACTAACAGATTATCTTTATAACTGCACTTAATACCCTACTTACAGCTAAGTATGATGAGCAACATAGCCTGTTAGGTAACTTATTTAGTCAATAAAGTGAATGCATTATATTTGCCGTGTAAATATCGCGCATTGCGTTAATGCGCGATATTACTCAGGCGATTTATTTTGCTAAAAGGATATCTAAATGGGCTGCAAAGTCTTTTGGTCCCATAAATCCGGTTACCCGTAAATCTTCACGTTGTTTGCCGTCGGTATTGAACATTAATAATGTCGGTAAACCCAATACGCCATAATGCTCTAACAACTCAATATCAATATCATCACTGGCAGTCACGTCCGCTTGTAATAACACCATTTGTTTCATCCGTGCTTCTACATCAGCATTTTTAAAGGTAATGGCTTCAAACTCTTTACAAGCCACACACCAGTCGGCATATAAATCTAACATTACCGTTTTGCCGCTAATACTGGCCTTATCTAATTCTACTTCTAAATCGTCTAGCGATTTAATGCGGATAAAGTGATTCGCTTCGGTTTTGGTTTTACCTTCAACACCCGCTTGGTTCATCTGCATAGAGGTATGGCCAAAGCCAGCCATCATTGCTTGGAAACCATAAGAGAAGCTTGCCATTAACGCCAACAATAGCAGTACTCCACGGGTGCTTTGTTTCCAGTTAAACTCTGACAATCTATTTTGATGCATTAAGTAAGCAATTAAGCTGATTGCCCATACAGACCAGAGTAAATCGGATACTAAACCTGGCCAAATGCGGCCAATCATCACGATAGACACTGAAATCAGCAAGAAGCCAAAGATGGTTTTAATAATGTCCATCCAAGCCCCTGCGCGAGGTAAAATTTTACCACCGGAAGTGCCAATAACTAATAACGGTAAGCCCATGCCCATACTCAGTACATATAGGGCTAAAAAGCCTTGTAGCAAGTCGCCAGACTGCGCCACGTAAATAAGCACGCCAGATAATGGCGCTGTGGTGCAAGGTGAGGCGACTAAGCCTGAAATCACGCCCATCATGAACACGCCAATCAGGTTGCCACCTTTTTGGTTGTTCGACATTGAGTTCATTTTTTCCTGCCATTTAGATGGCAGTTTTAAATCGTACATGCCAAACATCGACAAACTCAGCAATACAAACATTACTGCTAAGAAAATCAAAATTGCAGGGTGTTGCAAGGCTGCTTGAAACTTAAGTCCAGCAGAGGCAACAACTAGTCCAAGTAAGGAGTAAGTAATCGCCATGCCTTGTACATAGGCCATTGAGAGGGTGAAGGCTTTGGCCGTTGACAATTTTTGGCCTTGGCCAACAATAATGCCCGATAAAATAGGGTACATAGGGAACACGCATGGTGTTAATGCTAAGCCGATACCTAAACCAAAGAAAATCACTAAGGTCCACAACAGGCTATCGTTTTGCAGCATTTGGTTTAACGTGTCTTGCTCAGTGATAGGGGTTGCAGGAGCATCAGTTGCATTGGTTACCTTTGCTGATTGCGTGTCATCAGGGGCGCCAATCACTTTTTTGCTGACTATCTTGCCATCATTCGCTTCAATGGCTGATAAGGTTACATCACGCTTGGTCGGTGGGTAACACAAAGTACCTTCAGCACAACCCATAAAGGTGACATGAAACACCGCACCTTCTTGGGCTTCTTTAAATGCAATCGGAATTTCAACGAACGAGTAAAACACCTCTTGGTCGCCAAAATATTCGTCATGGTGGTTTTTACCATGAGGTAATTCAATATCACCAATAACTGCACCATCAACAGAAAACTGCAGCTTGTCGCGGTATAGATAATAACCCTCAGCAATCACAAAGTTGATTTTGAGCTGATTACCTTGTTGCTGGTAGTCAAACACAAAAGCATCGTTGACCTTCATTAATTCAGGTTCACTGCTTAAAAAGCTGAATTTATTCCCCAAGGCATTCGCGCTGTGTGCTACTGGCGCGAGGAGGATCGATGACATCAGTAACAGAGATGTTAGGCATAGTGCGACGATTTTTTTCATGATGGTGAGTTGTCTTTTATCCATTGTAAATAAGGGCCAAAACCACCGATAATCGGAGTGGCAATGAATTCTGGTACTTCATAAGGATGCATTTTGATCACGAGTTGTTCAATTGAATGATAATCAGATGCCATACATTTTATTTGTATTGGTACTTCATTTGACTGACAAATTTTATTGTCCCAGCGATAAATTGACTCAACGGCTTGGCCTATTTGTACGCATGCTGCCAATTTCGCTTCGACTAATTTTGTCGCAATACCTGCAGCGACCTCAGCATTTGGGCAAGAGGTTAAAATAAGTAGCTGTTCAGGTTTATACATAAGTTGTCTTAAAGTTTACTTAAGTTAAAGGCGTTATACTGCAACGCATTACAGTACGATGTTTTAGCATCATTTTCATTAAACTGAGATGATATTCGTGACGCGTCTTGAAAATAGACCCGTTCACCCCCATTTAAGTTTCATCGGCAACAGTTATTTTATCGGTCGCCACTCTATCAAAAAGCGATCATTAGAGGCCAATATGTTTTTTATTTTATTGTTAATATTTGTTTTAGTACCCGTTATAGAGCTCAATGTACTCATTGAAGTTGCCAGTTCAATTGGCTCATGGACTACCGTCGCCTTGGTACTTTTTACTGCCGTTGTTGGTGTGTCATTGGTACGTAGCCAAGGGTTAAGCACGTTAATGAGCGTGCAACAAAAATTAGCTCGTGGTGAAGCACCCGGACAAGAAATTGTTGAAGGTATGATGCTTGCCGCCGCCGGTGTTATTGCTTATTCCAGGTTTTGTGACCGACTTTATTGGTTTAATTCTATTAACCCCATTAACCCGCTCTCCCATTGCCGCGTTTTTATATAAGCGTATGCAATTGCGTGTGGTCGCCAATGGTGGTTTTAAACCTGGTTTTGGGTGGCCAAAGTCCTTTCGGACAATCGGGTCCTTTTGCGGGGCAAAAGCCATTTGATCAGCAGGGTAATACCTTCGACGGTGATTTTGAGCATAAAAATGATCGCCCACGTAGCCATCAAATTGAGCATGAGCAACATGATGTTGATGTGAGTGAAAACCCGCCTCAAGATAAGCATGCCAAAACGGATCACAATCAGGATGACGATATTATTGATGTTGAGCCGATTAAGCCAAAAGACGACCACAAACCGTCTTAATCGCACTAAACGAATTTAATCTTTGATCAACGTTATCTGCAGTGTTGGTTGACGAAATATTGCGTTTTGATGACAGATAAGAATAAGCAGCCGATTGATGCAGATCCATTACTCGGCTGTTTTTGTATTTATTGCGGTTTTTATTTTTGTAGCTGAAGCTGCTTGTCTTGCTGCGCGCCTAACCAAAATGCACTAATAATACTTAAGCCCCAGTTGGCCAAAAACACCCAAGTTAAGGCCGACATGCTGGCACCTGCAGTGTCGAGTGCCGCCCCAGAGACAGCAGCATAAATGGAGCTTAAATCATTGCCAATCTCACCGGCCAAAATTTGCTCAGCAATCACTTGGGCGCGGCTAATTATCTGGTTCATTATCACCAACACGCACAGCAAACTGACACTGATAAACCCCCAGCCGAGTAGCTTTTTCCCTAACCAGAGTTGGCCACTGCCAGGGCAAATAATGCCTGAGAGCATGGCGGCATAAATGGACTTTTTCATCATAAACCAGATTTATTGCGATCAAAATATAAGCTTATTAATCACCTTAGCGCGATTAAAAAGCAAGTTCGGCGGCCATTATTAACACAGTTTAATATTCACTGAGGCGAGTACTTGGCTTGGTTGCATCGACTTGATCGTCCGATGTAGCAGCATCGTCAGATGCGGTGTGATTAGCGTTATCTGGGCAAGGCACAGCATGCTTAATCTTTTCGGGTTCGCTAATTTTAGTCGCCAGATAATAACAAGCTATACCCATTAACGTATTGGCGATGGGGAGTGCCAATAAAATCCCTTTCACGCCACCAATATAAGAGCCTAGCGCCGCCAGCGGTAGCATCAATAGCATTAAGCGGCATAAGTTAATTACCAGTGAACTCAAGGGTCTATGATAAGCATTTAAGCTAGTAGCAACCATAATCACAATGGCAAGCGGCCCATAAGAGACAGGCAATATCATAATATAAAAACTCAGCCATTCGATAACCAGTGGGTCATGAGTGAATAGCCCGGCAATAGACTCAGCATAAAAAAACAGCGGAATAAACAATAACGTTTGAAACACAAATGCAAACCGCAATGACATCAATAAGGCTTTTTTAGCGCGATCATGTTGCCCTGCACCTAAGTTTTGCGCAATAAACGGCATTAAACTCGACGACAGCGCCATCACCACAATCAACAATACCGACTCTAGGCGAATACCGGCACCAAATGCGGCCACACCAGCATGATCAATTCGGGCCAACATCGCCATAATAATGCCGTTGGCAATCGGATTAATCACATTCATTAATGCTGCCGGGCGGGCAATATGCGATAAGACTTTCCAGTGTAAAATTAACCGGCCAACATCAAAGTCTGCAAACTGCACCAGTTTACGTTTGACAATGATCAGGTAGCCCGATAGTGACATGGCCACCACCCAAGACAGTGTTGTCGCAATCGCCGCACCTTGGATTTCAAGTCGTGGAAAAGGCCCAATACCGAAGATAAGTAGCGGGTCGAGGATCAAATTAACAATCGCGGCTAACATCATAATTTTAGCCGGAGAATGAGTGTCACCCGTGGCGCGTAATGCTTGATTACCCACCATTAATAACACCAGCGCTGGAGCGCCTAAATACCAGTACCACATGTAGTCATTAATGAGCGGCAAGCTGGCGCTATTAGCACCCAGTAAACTGAAAACGGGTTCTATAAAGATACAACCGAGAATCGATAAGCCCCAAATAATCACAAAGGTCATACACAAGGCGTCATATAAAAACACTCTGGATTCGGGCGCATGCCCAGAACCAATCAAGCGACCTAAATTGGTCGACACGCCGGCGCCAATGCCAATACCAATACTGGAAATGACTAAGGTTATCGGGAAGGTAAAGCTGACTGCCGCGAGCGATTCTGTGCCTAACTGACTGATAAAAAAGATGTCTACCAGACTGCCACCAAGAATGGTCATAATCCCAATCAGGTTCGGTAAGGTCATGTTAAGCAGCACACGACCAATTGGCGCTGTGAGCAACCCGTGTCTGTCTTTCATCAATTCTCAGCTTTGATATTTTAACGGAGCCGAATTCTATCAGGATTAGCGTTACTTTAATAAAACAGACTTAAAAAAAGTAGAGTTTTTTTTAAAATTCCCCTTGGATCTGCGACTAACCACCCCCATATCACATGCATCAAGGGGAAAACCCTTATTTGTTAGTCAATAGCCTCGTTTTTTGGGCATCAAATCATTAGGAGAGTTCATAGATGAATATTCGTCCATTACATGACCGCGTTATCGTTAAACGTTTAGAAGTTGAATCTAAATCTGCAGGTGGCATCGTGCTTACAGGCAGCGCAGCAGAAAAATCAACTCGCGGTGAAATCCTTGCTGTAGGCAACGGTCGTATTTCAGAAAATGGCACAGTTACTCCACTTGACGTTAAAGTGGGCGACGTAGTGATCTTCAATGAAGGTTACGGCGTTAAGAAAGAAAAAATTGACGGTGAAGAAGTCTTAATCCTGTCAGAAGCTGACCTGATGGCAGTAGTAGGCTAAGCCTCACGCATCAATCGACTTTCCACTTAATCATTAAATTTAAAGGAACATCAAAAAATGGCAGCAAAAGAAGTCTTATTTGGTAACGACGCACGCGTAAAAATGCTTGCAGGCGTTAACATCCTAGCCAACGCAGTTAAAGTAACCTTAGGCCCTAAAGGTCGTAACGTTGTTTTAGATAAAAGCTTTGGTTCGCCAATGATCACCAAAGATGGTGTGTCAGTGGCTAAAGAAATCGAACTAACAGACAAGTTCGAAAACATGGGCGCACAAATGGTCAAAGAAGTTGCTTCTAAAGCCAATGATGCTGCCGGTGACGGTACCACTACTGCAACAGTATTAGCACAAGCTATTGTTGTTGAAGGCCTAAAAGCAGTTGCAGCGGGTATGAACCCAATGGACCTTAAGCGCGGTATCGACAAAGCGGTTATCGCAGCCGTTGCTGAACTTAAACTACTTTCTCAAGAGTGTTCAGACACTAAAGCCATTGCTCAAGTAGGTACAATTTCTGCTAACTCTGATGAGTCAATCGGCGACATCATTGCCACCGCAATGGAAAAAGTCGGTAAAGAAGGCGTTATCACAGTTGAAGAAGGCCAAGCGCTTGAAAACGAATTAGACGTTGTTGAAGGTATGCAGTTTGACCGTGGTTACCTATCACCATACTTCATCAACAAGCCAGAAACTGGCAGCATTGAATTAGACAGCCCATTCATTTTATTAGTAGACAAAAAAGTTTCTAATATCCGTGAATTGCTACCAATCCTTGAAGGTCTAGCGAAAACAGGTAAGCCATTGCTTATCGTTGCAGAAGACGTTGAAGGCGAAGCATTAGCCACACTAGTTGTGAACAACATGCGTGGCATCGTTAAAGTAGCTGCTGTTAAAGCACCTGGTTTTGGCGACCGTCGTAAAGCAATGCTACAAGACGTTGCAATCTTAACTGGCGGTACTGTTATCGCTGAAGAAATCGGTCTAGAACTTGAAAAAGCCACTCTAGAAGATTTAGGTACAGCTAAGCGCGTCATCATCACTAAAGATAACACTACTATCATCGACGGTAGTGGCGACCAAGTGCAAATTTCTGCACGTGTTTCGCAAATCAAACAACAAGTTGAAGAGTCAACTTCAGACTACGACAAAGAAAAGCTTCAAGAGCGTATGGCTAAGTTAGCTGGCGGTGTTGCAGTCATCAAAGTTGGCGCAGCAACCGAAGTTGAAATGAAAGAGAAAAAAGCGCGCGTAGAAGATGCATTACATGCAACTCGCGCAGCGGTTGAAGAAGGTGTGGTCGCCGGTGGTGGTGTTGCCCTTGTTCGCGTAGCAAGCAAAATTAAAGATGTTGAAGTATTGAACGAAGACCAAAAACACGGTGTAGTGATTGCACTACGTGCTATGGAAGCACCTTTACGTCAAATCGCAACTAACGCTGGTCAAGAAGCATCAGTTGTTGCTAACACTGTTAAAAACGGTGAAGGTAACTTCGGTTACAACGCGGGTAACGACACCTACGGTGACATGTTAGAAATGGGTATCCTAGACCCAACTAAAGTGACTCGTAGCGCGCTACAGTTCGCCGCGTCTATTGCTGGTCTTATGATCACAACAGAAGCGATGATTGCTGAAGTACCACAAGATTCTGCGCCAGATATGGGCGGAATGGGTGGTATGGGCGGAATGGGCGGCATGATGTAATCTAGCTTGTCTAAATCGGTGATAACTGCGTTGCTTCACCACTCGTTTAAGAAAGCTAAACGTCGTGGTAAAGCGCCTTGTTCTAACCCGATTTATCCTGCGCTATATACATTGCTGGTCTAAAGCCTAAAAGCTTAGAGCAAAACTTCTTGAAAAAGAAAAGAGAAAGCCTCGATACTTAACGGTATCGAGGCTTTTTGTTATTGGTTATTTGGGGATTTAAGAATAAGTTTACTCTGAGCCCATTTATTGCATTTATTGGTTTATTAGGTATGTAAAACATCTATTTCCAAAGTAATTTTTAAATTAACATCTAATTTATGTTTATTATCTCTTATGTGTTCTGGGTGTTGAAAATTGTTTTTATTTACTATAAGGTACTGTTATATAGATAAATATCCCCTTAGAAACTTTGAGTGCCACGGTAAAATTATATGGAACATAACGATATTCTCCAACAGTTGAAAGATAAACTGTTAAAAAGCAAAAGCCAAGTAATTATTGTTCCTCAAAAATTTGTATTCGTTGATAATGGCATTTATGATTTTAATAATGTTACGAATTTTTTTGACTGGAGTATTAGCGATATTCATGTTGAAATTGATTTATCTAAATGTACAACTACAAATTATCAGGCCATTTCAATTATTATTTTATATGCTTGGAAATTAAAATCTCAAAAGTGTCGAGTTGTATTTAAAGAATCTTCTGATGTAAATGGGGCTAGTGAGCTATTTCGCCGATTAGGAGGGCGTGGTTTATTTACAGTGTTCACGCATGATAAAATTAATTTTAAAGGTGATAAATATAAACCATTATTTGCAGTAAGGAATCCTCACGACTTCAAAAAAGTTATTGAAGCAGCTGATTCGTATACCCAAGACTTTAATGTTGAATTTACTAAGACATTAAGATATGTGTTGAGTGAGTTACTTTATAATACTTTGGAGCATGGGAAGTCTTTCTATAAATTTGGAAAGAAAGACTACTTAATTCCTTCTATTTGTCAATTTACTTGGTATGCCAGAAGAAATGAGTTGCAGTTCATTATTGGTGATGCTGGTATCGGAATAAAAAAACATCTTGAGCAATCATATCCAGGCCAGGAATCTGACCAGAGAGCAATTTTAAAGGCCATGGAGCCTCAAGTGTCAGGAACATTTAGTGTTACAGATATCTATAGTCAGAAAAACAATGCAGGTATCGGTTTATTCCTATCCACTAATATTATTAGAAGACTTAATGCTGATATGCATATCCTTTCTGGTTCAGGAGTGGTTCATATATCACCTAGAGATATAACTTCATCAGAAATAGAAACCCCTTGGCCAGGGACGATAGTTGTCGTAACTTTAAAGTTAGACAGTAATGTTGAAATAGAATTTTTGCATAAGATGATGCAAGAGTTTAGAGAATCAGCTCTTAAAGAACAAAAGAAAGCTGATAAAGTTGAAAGTGAAGATTCATTTTATATGGAAATTAGGAATTATTTTGGAAGTTATGCAGAAGATAAAGAAGCAGCTATTAAATTTAGAGATACAAAATTATTTATTCAAGTTAAAGCTGGGAAGCGAGTAGTTATTAACTTTGAAGGTGTTGAAAGTGCTCCTCATAGTTTTTTAAGTGCACTTTTTGCATCTCCCATAAAGTCTGTAGGTATGCCAGCTTACAAGCAGTTTAAATTTATTAATGCAAACTCAGAAATAAGAGAAACTATAGATTTTATTCTTGATGAAAACACAGACTAATTAGAATAAGTGGGGTCAGAGTTTGAGGGATCCCCACGAATTTAATAGCATGCTTGTGGATCCTTGATTAAATCTTGTAGCGTCTTGATCCCTGTTAGCCAGTGAGACTTCAGCAGCCTCAAAGACTTATCTTTGTAGGCTCTTAATCCTATAAATTGGTTTGATAAAACATTACGCTTTTTGATCGAATTCGCTTGGTATTGCCTATGCTTGTCAGCCGCTTTGACTGCCAATCCTAGCAGGTACAACATAAATTGAGATAGACAGGCGAAAGCGGCTGACGGCAGCGCTTCCTAATAAGTGGGGTCAGAGTAAACTTTCTACCCCACTATTCATCTATGCAATCTGCACCACAGAAGCCTGCAATTATTTACGGTGATTTTATCCAAATATCCCATATAAATAGGGCAAAATAAGTGTTTTACAATCTAAATAATCTGCTTTTCAAACCCACAATCTACACAATTCAATGTGTAGGTTTCTTTGCGCTTTGTGACTTTAGTATTTTTACTCATGCATTGTGGGCATGGTAATTTCATCGATGTATTTTTGCTGCATTGGTTACAGTTGATGTAGTAACCGAATTTGCCATACATCGGTGTATATTGTGTTGATTCACCGCAATGTTTGCAGCTTATTATGGGGTGTTGCTCATGCGCTAATGTGGCTACAGGTGCAAGTGTTGTGGCATTAGATTGGGCTAGATGATTCGTGGCCGCAGATGCTGGCTCTAACGTTAGTTCAAGTTCTGGCTTAAGCTTTGGTGCATATGGTCTTGGTTGGGTTTGCTTTAGTTCCACCGGAGCATTATTAGCTTGCTGAATATTTGAGTCGATATGTTGGCTAATAAGAAATTGGCCTATTGAATTGAGTTCTTGCTGACTAAAGTCTGGACGGGTGTCTGCTACGCTGACCAAGCGGATCAGTTTGTGTTTAAGCTTCATGATGTTTTTGAGTTCATCGACCAAAAATTCGGTTTTATACAGTTTGTCCGAAATCTCTTTGGGCATGGTTTTCCGGTCGATCACAGCATTACTGGATACCGCACATAAATAGTGCCAGCAGCGCCCACTGAAGCCTTGTTGTTTTATACCCAGTAACTTGCTTAATATTTCACTCTTATTATGCATGAGCATTTCTTTCAACAAGGCTTGTTGCAGCTCAACTTGCTTGATGGGCGAAGACATACCAGACCATTGGCTGTTATAGCTGCGTGTCCACTCGCCTTGGTTGTTCACTTTAACGTGACCTTTTATGCTTTTTGATTCAATGAGCACGAAGCCATAGGTGTATACGATCAAGTGATCAATTTGAGCCGTTTCATCATTAAAGCTGAATTTGAAGTCGTTGATAACCAGTACTTCAGGGTTGTCTTTAAATGCGCGGCGTAAGAAGAAAGCCACATCTTGTTCTTGTTTTTGACCGGCAATCGTTTGCGGCGTTTTGGTCATTTGTAGTGTTTTAGTTTTAAGAATCATTTACCAACAGCATCCATTCATAACTTGATAATAATCAAGCTCATAATATCTATGATGCTGATAAAAAAGCCAGTATTAATTTTAAAAGTAGGGCGTAATCGATTCGATAGTGTAACAACCTACACTTATAACTCATTTGGCGACTTAGATAATTAAAAAGTGTACTTAACTATACTTTTGTTGATCTTGACAGAGGAGATCACAATAAAGTGTATGTTGTTACACTTTACTGTTGAAATATCAAGCATTCAGAGCTAAAGTGTAGCAAAGTACACTTTGAACTAACGTTATGACACCTGCACTCAATCAACAATCCTTGGGTTTACTCATTAAAGAAACCAGAAAAAATGCAGCACTGACTCAAGATGTGGCGGCGATGCTGTGTGGCGTGACCAAAAAGACTTTGATCCGTGTTGAGAAAGGCAATGATGTTTATATTTCGACAGTGTTCAAAATTCTTAATGGTCTGGGGATTAGTATTGATATAGCGCAGAATCATAATGCTGATCCTAAAGTGTGGTATTAATCGATAGTAAATAAAAAGCCCTGATGCTGTTATGTATCAGGGCTTTTTATTTGGAGATGGATGGTTATTTCCGCGTAATCTTATCCAGATATCCCATGGCGAAGGCCGATAGCACGAAGGTGATGTGGATGAGTAGATACCACATGATCTTGTCGTTTTCGATGTTTTCGGCATTCATAAATACTTTGAGTAGGTGAATCGATGAAATCGCCACAATAGAGGCGGCAACTTTGTTTTTAAGTGAACCTGAATCCATCTTGCCTAGCCAGCTGAGCTTTTCACTGTTTTCGCCCACATCAAGCTGTGATACGAAGTTTTCATAACCTGAAAACATCACCATGATGAGCAGGCCTCCGACTAAGGTGATGTCGATGAGTGATAGGGTGATCAACACCAAATCAACTTCTGCGATGGTGAAAATAATGGGTATGATGTGAAAGATCTCTTGAAAGAACTTTATGCCTAAGGCGAGTAAGACTAAGCTTAATCCTAAATAAATAGGCGCCATGATCCAGCGCGATGCATACATCAATCTTTCAAACACTTTTTCCATAAAAAATTTAACCCTTCAGATAAAATACGCTAGAAATCAATCGAACCACTCATGGTAAAACAATAACATGATGAACTTTAGCTGTGCTTGCATACTGTAGCAAGCATGTTGAGGTGTCATCTATACACTTTGCGCGATGCATAGTGTATTTCATAATGTCTGTAGACGTTAGGTTTTTGTGGGTGTGAGCCTAGGGGGAAGTCATTTTTTGGCCGCAAACCTTATAAGAGCTTGATATGGGTAATGTGAGTTATTCGATGTCGATAACGGTTGTTTGTGTATTTATACCCCCCTGTTGATTTAGCTAAAGCGAATAAAACCAATATATTAACGAGTATTGGTACCGTTAACTAAATCCGTCTTTCCCCCCTGTTTTCTAAAGGTTTTAGCATCAAAGTCGATATAAATATTAGCCTGCTATGCAAGGAGCAACCATTGAATATTTTAGGCGTAAACTCAACGACTTCGGTGACAGATAACCTGCAAAAAGTGTCAGTTAGATTACGGTCTACTATTGCACCACAGGGGACATTGAACACTCAAGTTGAAGTGACAGATAAGGTGTCTATTTCAAATGAGGCGCAAAAAAAGCTGTCTTCTGAATTAAGTTCTACAATGCGTAATAATGCACGTGGTGCAACATCACCGCAGACAAAGCAAGTCGATACGCGCACTGAAATAGAAAAGAAAATTGATCAGTTAAAAGAAGATATTAAAGAGTTACAAGCGCAACGTCGAGAGTTGATTGGTGACAATTCAGAAGAAGCTGAATTGCAGCGAAAAGTGTTAGATCATCAAATTACTATGCTTAATACACAGCTCATTTCCTTATTTAAAATACAAAAAGAAGCGCAGAAATAATTTACTGGCGTTAGAGCCTGACGTATGTGACAGAGTGTAATCGGCAAGCGTAAACGGTATTGCGCCATCCTCATTTATTCTGTTTTACTCCTAAATATTTAATTGCTCCATTTAATGTTTTCTCATTAATGACCTGTAATTCGGCTCGGATATTTTGTTTATGTTCTCCGTTCAAGTGCAGCCAGTTACATATTGTTTACATAAGGTGTTGCGTTTATCATCGGTATTCGCTGACGTATTTATGGAATAACATAATGGAATATCGCAAAATGCTGCTGGTCGCCAGCACCTCTCTTCTGTTAGCTGCCTGCAGTCAACACACGTTCAAAATACCTGAAGCTCAAACTCAACATCATCAAGCTAATCCTTCGGACCAAATAGTCTGGGCTATTAATAGTGGCGGCGATGCCTATCTTTCTTCAGACGGGATTCAATATCAGGCTGACGCTATAAAAATGGCCAGTGGCGATGCGAGTCATGTTGTTATCGCCAAGGGGACGATACTTGGCACTCAAGATCCAAACTTGTATTTGTCTTCTCGCCAGGGTGAAATCATTGCTTACCAGCAGCCACTAGCGAATGGTACTTACAGTGTGACGTTACGCTTTGCCGAAGACCAATGGACCCAGAAAGGCAAAAGACAGTTCTCGGTGTGGATTGAGGGCCAGCAGCGTATTCCTGTTATTGATGTCGTTAACGATCGCGACGGCCGTAATATGACCTCCTATGACATCAGTGTGCCAAATGTTGAGCTTGCAGATGGTCAATTGAATATTGATTTCAAAGCCGCAACCGGCAACGCCAGCATTAGTGCCATTGTGGTTCGTAAACCTTATCAGGTAGATAAAGACTGGCAACTGGTGTGGCAAGATGAGTTTAATCAGGATGGCCGAGTCGATGAGACTAAGTGGAACTATGAGCTGTGGGCACCCAAACGCGTTAATGAAGAACTGCAACGCTATACTGATCGCAGCGAAAACGTGCGTCAACAAGGCGGAAATTTGCTCATTGAAGCGCGACGTGATTTCTTTCAAGGTGATGAATACTCGTCGGCGCGCATTACTTCAGCCGGTAAAGGCGATTTACTTTATGGGCGAGTGGAAGTGAGGGCTAAACTGCCTGACGGCTTAGGCACTTGGCCTGCGATTTGGATGATGCCAAGTGATTTTGATGCTTATGCCGAATCCTGTGAAGATCCTACCGATGAGCAAAAACTGTGTAATAGCTGGCCCAATTCTGGCGAGATAGACATTTTGGAACACGTTGGTTTTGATGAGGGACGCATACATTCTACTATGCACAATAAAGCCTTTTTCTGGAAAAACTTTAAGCAACGCAAAGGCGCGCTTTATGAGCCGGATGTTACCCATAACTTTCATCTGTATGCGATGGAATGGAGCCCAGAGCGTATAGATGTGTTTATCGATGACACTCTATATTTTTCGTATATCAATGATCACCAAGGCTGGCAGTCATGGCCGTTTGATAAACCGTTTCATGTCATTCTCAATATTGCCGTAGGCGGTGGATGGGGTGGTATTAAAGGGGTGGCCGACGATATCTGGCCGAAACAAATGCTAATTGATTACGTACGTTTGTATCAAAAAAGTCACTAACCTGAACTCGGACCGATTGATATTTCGAGTGCTCTTTAGCAAAACCTCAACAGATAAAGTGGCATTAATTCAATGCAATTAGATAGGCACATCGAAAAAGTGTTAGATAAAGACTAGCGATAAAATTGAGCGAAGTGATTAATAGGCACATCGAATAATAGATACCTTTACCATTAAGAAGAGATCCGTCAGGGTAAACGTTATAGCCATTTAAATAATCTGCTGATTATTGCAGCCATTTTTAATCTAGGCCTCAGGTTGGTTGATTAGACTTGTTACTTAGTGATGTATTTTAACTTTAAAAGAAGGACTTATCGTTATGGATAAACATAATTTACACGCAGCTCGTAAAATACCTTGGGTTGCGATAAGTGTCATTGCATCCATAGCTTTGCTGCTTGGACTCTTGCTCATGCTGATGCCCAAGGGTTTTAAAGGTACTCACGAGCAAATCGGTACGGGTAAGCCTGCGGTAGTCTTTGTTTATAATCCTAACCTTGTGTCGAGTACCACCCAGACTGAACAGATGAATGAAGCTCGCTCTCATCTTGGTGATAACGTGTTTTTTCTGCTTGCCAGAGAAGCTACTCCTGAGGGAGAGGCGTTCATCGCTAAATACCGAGCGAGACCTAATGAGCTATTACTCTTTGACTCAGCAGGAGTCCTAATTAAAAGACAAGCTGCGGTGATAGGTGCGAATGAGCTCATGCTGTGGGTACGTTAGTCATTTAGCGTAAATGTTATCAGTGATTAATTGAGAGATTAAGTAAAACGCTAAAAAAAGCCTCGCTATAGAAGGGGAACGGGGGGCTTTTGCATTTGGGCTTATCTTGCTGAGCGACGATTTACTTTGTTGTTAACCATTAGAGAATAGTCGTTAGTGATTTCTCATTCCTTATTTCTCAATCGTGCGATTTGATATATGATGCGCCACCCTAAATTTGCCTATGTCGCCGATCCCTTTATATGTCTACCAATGCCCTTTATACCGATTTGTCCGGTTATTACGATTTAATGTGCTGTGACATTAACTATCAGCAGCAAAGCAATAGCATAGTGCGCTTGCATCAGTTTTTGGGTAACAGCGGTAAACAGCATTTAGATTTAGCCTGTGGCACTGGGCCGCATGTAAGGCATTTTATCGATTTAGGGTTTCAAAGCAGTGGTCTGGATATCAATCAACCTATGCTTGATATTGCGATGTGTCGTTGTCCTGAAGCGCAGTTTAGTTTGCAAAATATGACAGAGTTTTATGTTGAACAAAAACTCGATTTGATCACCTGTTTTTTGTACTCCATTCATTACTCTCCAGGTACCGAGGCGCTTAAAGCCTGCATTGCGAGTGTGTATAAAGCATTAAATACTGGTGGCCTGTTTTGTTTCAACACAGTTGATAAACATAAAATCAATAACAAGGCGTCAGTGCGCCACAGCGCCGAGTTTGCGGGCAGCCAGTTTGTGTTTGAATCTGGCTGGCATTATCAGGGGGAGGGTGAAATGCAGTCGCTTAATGTCAGCATTGCCAAAACTGATGCTGATAAGACTCAGCAATGGCAAGATTCCCATGCGATGGTCGCCACCAGTTTTACTGAACTCGAAGCCTTGTTAAGCCCGTACTTCGATGTGCAAATATTTGAACACGATTACGACAAAATTATCCCGTGGGATTTAGCTTCAGGCAACGCCTTGTTTGTGTGTACGAAACGTGAGATTGAGTAGCTAAGGTTTTTTGCGGTTATTCGCTATTGCTAATGAGCCGGAATGCAACGTTGATTTTTAGACAATAAATAAGCGGTTGAGAGTAAAACTTTTATACATGGGCTTTTAAAATGTGAGTGATCTCATTTAATTTTGCAGCATGCCAGTGAATTTTCACCAGTTTCAAGTACCTATTTATATTGGCTTAAGTGTATAAAAATAGGTATTTGAATATGGCCAGCCATCATCAGTAACAATGGCTGTTGATGAGGGATTACTGTGCGGTATCAGTAAATTCTGCTTGAACCTTGTCTAATTCTTGTTGGTTTTTAAGCTCGGTTTGTTGCTGTTTTTTAATGCTGACTTCTTCTACTAGTGCCGCTTGTCTTTGTTTAAGGCTGTGTTTCTCATCTTTGGTTAGAAACTTAAACGCTTTTTCATTGGCAAGTGCATACGCAACGACATCTTCGCCTTTTACTCTGCGTTCATCCACTCGTTTTGAAAAACGATCGTTATCTCGAGCTTTGCGCTCTTCGGCATTTAACTTACTCATTGGTGTATCCTCATTAGTTAATCACGGTAGGCTTCACTACGCTCAGTCAAATAAATGAGATGCACATTCATAAAGCTGATCGGCGCATTTTAGCATAAGTTGGCTTGTTAGCCTGTAATACATGGTGTCTGAGTAAACTTTATCATCTGTTGGTGGCTTCTAGAGGCGGTTCAGCTATCTGTTACCTGTAAGGATCAATCATTAAAGCTGTTTAAAGCCATCGCGATATCATGAGTCGCTTGTTTAGCGCGCGCACTGAGTTTTGTGATTGAAATAAAGCCATGCATGCAATCGTCATAATGCTGGTGTTGTGTATTGATGCCTGCCGCTTTTAGGCGCTGGGCATATGCAATGCCGTCGTCTCTTAATGGATCGTAACCTAGGGTTAATATGTAGCTTTTTGGCGATTCGCTGATGTCTTTTGCCTGTAGTGGGCTCACTAATGGCAGTGTGACTTCGTCGAGAGAATTCAAATAATGCAGCCTGAAATAATCCATTAAATCGCGGGTGAGTATTAACTGCTTATTGAAACGGCGATAAGACTCGGTCAAACCTTGCAAGTCGACCATTGGGTAGATCAAAAACTGAAATGCAGGAGTTACTTTTGCCTGTACTGGTAGCGAGGTTTGCAATGAATTTAAGCCGATAATACAAGCCAGATATCCGCCTGCGCTATCACCACCCACACCGATATATTGTGAATTGATATTCAGTTGTTGATGATTGTCATTGATATAGTTCCACGCCTCGATGGCATCACAAATCGGGATTGGGAATTTATGTTCTGGGGCCAGTCGATAACCAACTGAGATGATGTTCATCTTGCCGTGTTTAGCCAGATAGCGGCAAAAGTGATCGTGGGTGTTAATACTGCCAATAACGCCGCCGCCACCATGAAAGTACACTAAGGGGTTTTTTGAGGCTTGTTAGCGCTAGGACAGTAAATGCGTAGCTTGATGGTGTTATTGATGTGCAGGTTATCAGCTGTGTCTGTGGTATCGCCGCGATGATTCGTGCTCACTGGAATGACTAACTCGACAATCTTATCCATTTCAATTTTAGTCAGCCCAAGTACTCGGTCCATCGCTAGAAATACATACCTGAATAATGTTACTGGCAATTTGTATAACGGCGCTAATGATAACCACTTGGCGACCATTAATTGTTTAGCTTCAAGCTGGGATGCTTGCAGTGGTTTGCCTGGTAGCGATTCGTTTAGTGATGATGTTGGTTGATTAGGGTTATCCATTTCTATGGCCTTTTTATTATTGTTAACTGATTAGAACCACTTGTTTATCGACTTAACCACTTCATCACCAAGCGATTGATAAACGTAGGTGATACGTTACTTAATCTATGCAATAAGCCATAAAAAACACTGACCGTTCTATGGGTTTTAGGGTGTTTCACTTGTTTATCAATCACAGCGACTACGTGTTCAGCAGTGATGTTCACACCGAGTCGTTGCATGACTTTGGCGGTGTGTTTCTGTGCCTTAAGCATATTGGTTGCCACAAAAGGCGGCATGACATCACATACTCTTATGCCGTACTTTTGCCACTCAAGCTCCAGCGCCTCGGTAAGCGCTTTTACGGCAAACTTACTCGCCGAATAGCTGGCTAATTCTGGTACGCCATAATCGCTACTGGCTGATGACATATTGATAATAGTACTCGTGCCAGTATTTTTTAATATGGCCATGCAGCATGACACAGATTCATGACCCCGATGACATTGACATTTAATGTGCGCTGATGATGTTCTATAGAGATGTCTTCAAATGGGCCAATTTCCAATATGCCGGCATTGTTAAGTAATACAGCCAAGCAATGATTATGTTCCGCACAAAATGAAGCCATAGCGTGTTGTACTTGTGACACATCAGTGACATCCAGCTGAAACAAGCGTATTCGAGTTCTATCCCATATTTCGGTGGCTTGTGTTAATTGCGCTAAATTGATGTCGGCCATACCGACCCAATAGCCCTTTTTATGAAAGTGCCGAGCAGCGGCTAAGCCAATCCCTGAAGCCGCGCCGGTAATAAATATCGTGTTGTTATTCATGATAAAACCTGGTTACTTTTAGTACGAGTGAATCAGTACAAGTGAAAAGGTGGCTTAGCCAACTAAAATGATCGGGTATTAAGGTGTTCCATCTGCGGCTGTTTCATTTCATCAACCCAGCGCTGCCAAGTGTAGGGCCATAAAATGGGGTCGCCATCGGCATCTAAATACCAGCTTTGGCATCCTCCAACCCAGCTAGTGCCCTTTAACCCTTCTTTTACGTAGGCATTAAAATCGTCAATGGCTTGTTGTTTGGCTTCAAACTCATCAAATTGATGCTCACGCCATTTATCGATCAATTTAATCACGTAGTCAGTTTGAACCTCGCTCATGGCGATAACCGAAAAGTTACCAATAGGTGTGTTGGGGCCGAGCATTAAAAAGAAGTTAGGGTAGTCGCTGAGTAACATTGACCGATATGCTTTAATTTTATGAGCCCACGCCTTATCAATGTGCAAATTGTTGCGGCCAATTAGATTCATTGGGCGCATAAAATTAAATGCATTAAACCCTGTCGACAGCACCAATACATCGAGGTCATGGTGTTTACCGTTTTTAGTGATAATACCTGTTGCAGTTATGCGCTCAATGGCTTCTGTTATTAACTCAGCATTGGGTTTTTGAATGGCTTTATAAAAAGTGGTGTTGATAATGACCCGTTTGCAGCCTACTTGATAATGAGGTCGCAGCTTTTCGCGTAAAGTTTGGTCTTGAATGCTTAATCTTAAGTTGGCTTTACACAAAAAATTTAACACATGTTTTTGGATAAAGTGTCCAGTTACTGCTTTGGTAAAAAAATGTTCTAGAAAAAACTTACCGGTATTGCGATGAATTTTGGTAATGATGGGAAAGCGAGCCATCAGTTTGCGGCTGGTTTTTGAAAAGGTAAAATCGGGTAAGTGCATTAACCATTGTGGTGTGCGCTGAAAAACCGAGACCTTAGCACCAGTATTAATCAATTCAGGAATGGCTTGTGCCGCCGTTGACCCAGTACCGATTACCCCAACCCGAGTTGAGGCAGATATATCGACGTCGTGGTTCCATTGGGCGGTATGAAATGTGGTGCCTTTAAAATCAGCTAATCCAGGAATGTCTGGAAATTGCGGATGGTGCAAAATGCCCGTGGCGCAAACAATAAAATCGGCGATATAGGTTTGTTGTTGGCTGGTTTTTACTGTCCATTTGCCATTGGCATAGTGTGCATCGGTAACCGCTTCGTTAAAGCGTATGTCTCGTTTAACCTCATACTTATCTGCCACATGCTCAAAATATTGTTTAATCTCTGGTCCATGGGCGAAAAATCGGCTCCAATTTGGATTGGGTTCAAATGAATAGGTATACATGTGAGCGGGTACATCACAGGCCGCACCTGGATAGGTATTTTCGCGCCACGTTCCGCCCACAGAGCCTTTTCTCCAGCACTACAATGTCAGTAATACCAGCTTGACGCAGTTTGATGGCCATTAAAATTCCCGTCATACCTGCACCAATGATCACCACCGCAGGGTTTCGTTTAACTTGGGTCATGCGGACCTCAATGATTGTTATTTTTAATTATGACTTTGAATGGCTATTTCGCTATACGATCATTCAAAGATTGTTAACCAATGATGTTATCTGTCCAGCATAGGAAATTGGGCTTGATTGATCTAGCGTCTAAATAGACGTATATTTGTGATTTTAAGACATTACGGCCATCAATTATGACATTTCGCAGTATTACCAGTGTGCAGATTATCGTTGCCCATGGCATTGAGCTGGGTATTGATGAGAATGTTTTACTGCAAGGGTCGGGTTTAACCAGTGCTCAATTAGCTGACCATGAGCGGCTGATTGAAGATAAGCAAGAGTTACAGGTGTTAAATAACCTAATGCTTACTACTCAATGCCCAGTTAAGGTAGGAATGCAATTAGGCTGCCGTTATCACCTGACCAGTTATGGCATTATGGGGTATGCCCTATTGGCCAGCAGTACTGCGAGAAAGGCGATTGAATTTGGCTTGCGGTATCTAGATTTAACCTATGTTTTTTCTCAGATAACATTAACTGAGCTTAACGACGATTTATCCTTAAGGTTCTCGTGCGACATTGCAGGTAAGTTAGGTGAGCTCGTATTAGTCAGAGACATGTTGGGCGCGGCGATGATCCAACGAGAAGTATTTGAACGTAACGGCTTACCGATAAAATTGCAGTTTATGTCGCCTCAGCCTGTAGGCTTGTGCCTAGAAGATATAAAGCAAAAACTCGGAGCTGAAATTCAATTTAATGCCAATTATAATGGCTTTTCTGGACTAGCCCCGCTATTGGATTTGCCCTTGGTAAAAGCCAATGAAGCCACCGCCAGATTATGTGAAGCGCAATGCAGCCAGTTACTGCAACAAAAACAAAACTGGAAACCTGTCGCCAAGTTGGTCAAAGACACCTTAGTGCACTTAGGCTTAACAGCATCAATGGAAGACATCGCCCAGCATTTAGCCCGTACGACTCGCACTTTACATCGTCAACTCAAACTAGAACAAACCAGTTGGCGCCAAGTACGTGATGATGTGCGTTTTGGCATCGCTGAGGAACTGCTGCTAAAGCCGATGCAACTTGATGAAATTGCTGAGCGACTTGGTTTTAGTGATGGGGCTAATTTTAGCCACAGCTTTAAGCGCTGCAAAAACATTACCCCAAGCCAGTATCGCAAGAAGGCAACAAAACAGCGATAGCCAGCTGTTCTTCATAGCTAAAGGCTAGCTAGAATCTCAAGCCTTAGACCTTAGACTTTAGGCTTTAGACCTCAAATCTAAAGACTCTTACCTAGAACTTAGAACCTAGAACCTAGAACAAGTGGCTTTTAGCCAGAAACTGCTTTCTATGACTGCATCGGCTCATGTTTAATTACAGAACTGCCTTTCACAGGGGATTCCGTCACCATCACCATCCATTTCCGTACCTGGGCAGTTGTTGATATAAAATGTCGCTTCAGCACATGAGCGCATTTGGCTGCAGTGGGTTTTACCAGCTTCGCATCTGAACTGTGGTTGTAGATTGATTGAGCTTGGTTTTGATACGGTTGGTGTCCACTGCATCTGCTCAACATCTTCATTGGTCAGCACTGGCGTAGCGGTCATTTTTTGATATTGTTTATAACCGAAAATACCAACCCCAAGCAGGATAATAAGCATGATTACGCGCCCAAGTACTGGGCTTGAGCGGTAGTTGTCGTCATGATGAGATGGGCTTTTTTGATGATGTTGACTGGTGTGAGACGCTGGACGAATGCTGTTGGACACCACCGCAACGCCTTCTATACTGGCTTTTACGGCTTTGACTTTACCGTCGGGCTGGTTCTCACGATGAAATAGGATCTCATCGCCAACAATGGGCTTTCTGGCCATGTGTTTTAAGGTTGAAATGTGAATAAAGACATCTTGATTATCACCGGTTTCTGGCTTGATAAAACCAAAGCCTTTTTCGGTATTCCAACGAACGATCGTGCCTCTTTCCATGGCGATTCTTTCCTTGATGGTCATTCAGTTAATAAAATTCATACTTTAGAATCATGCTTTTAAATCAGTAACATAATACCTACAATCACAGTGTTTTAGCCAGTTATTTGATTGGACTTTCTGAGCGGTCGATAAAACATAGTCGATATGATTACCTACTCAGGGAAAAATGAATTGATATCGACATTGGGCAATGTATCAACTTGCTATAACAAAAACGTGGTGTTATTTAAGATTAAGTTTAACGTGTATATAGACGGGATTATTTTTAATGAATTGACCAACGCAACAATAGAGGGGGCTACTGATGAATGATGAGCAATACCAAAAAGGACTTGAGGTACGTCGCAAGGTGATGGGGGATGCTTATGTCGATAAAGCGCTCAGCAATGTCACTGATTTTACCCAGCCACTGCAAGACTTAGTGACCGCAAATTGTTGGGGAGAAGTCTGGGTTCGTGATGCTATTTCTAAGCAAACTCGCAGTCTTATCACCATTGCCACATTGGCGGCTTTAAAAGCTCCAACTGAATTAAAAGGTCATGTTAGAGGGGCATTACGTAATGGGTGTTCCATTGCTGAAATTCAGGAGGTATTACTGCATTCAACAGTCTATTGCGGCATGCCAGCGGGAATTGAAGCCTTTCGGGCTGCAAAAGAAGCGATAGAGGAATGGGCTATAGAAAATAGTTAGCACTGAGTTATCTATTAACTTTTTAGCCTAAATGATTGTGTAAAAGCACTAATCTTTTTTTAGATTGTTACGTATAACAGGATCTAATACTTATCCAAAAGGACTTAAAATGCGTTATTTAATGATTATTGCAAGCTTATTACTGCTCAGCGCTTGCAGCACGAGTTATCCAAATCAGGCCATTACTGGGCAAACTTTTCCATCGGTGTCAGGCCAAAATCTTGAAGGGCAATCTATGACCTTGCCTGATGATTTAAAAGGTGAAACTGCGCTATTACTGATCGGTTATAAACAAGATTCACAGTTTGATATTGATCGCTGGTTAATTGGCTTAGACATGACCGAAACGCAAGTATCGGTATTTGAAGTGCCAACCATACAGGGATTGTTTCCTAGAATGTTCAGCACCTTTATAGACAGTGGTATGCGTGCAGGCATCCCTAAGCCACTTTGGAAAGGCGTTGTTACTGTCTATAAAGATGGTGAAAAAGTACAAGCGTTTACCGGTAATGAAAAACCAAACAATGCGCGAGTGGTGCTATTAGACGGCCAAGGTAAAGTGATTTACTTTTATGACCAAGGCTTCTCTGTTGATGCACTCAATCAGTTAAGAGCCTTGCTTTAATCGCGAAAATCGATCGAGATATCAATTATATCAGCCTCTTTACTGTCATATTTGAGGCCAGTAAGTGACATCTTGATAAAATATGACCTGATAAATATCAACAATATGATGGCCGTGATGATTTGCTAAATGCTTTATTGAGTTTGTATCGTTAGAGTTTTGCTCATAAAAGTCTCTGGTTAGCGTTAAATGAGGCTAATGAGGCCTAAATATCTTCGACTGGGTTGTAATCTTATCGGTTATCACTAATTATCTAAGCGCTGCTAAGTTTGCAGCTCTCAATTGAGGACTTTGCCATGCTGTACGATTTGACTGTAGTGCAATTCAGCAAAATGCTGAATAACTTAAATAATATTCTTGATAAGGCCGAAGTATTTGCCGCCTTTAAAAAGGTCGATATGGCAGTATTGCTGAACTCTCGCTTAGCGGCAGATCAATTTAATCTTACTCGCCAGATTCAGATAGCCTGTGACACGGCTAAAGTTGGTGTTGCCAGATTAACCGGTAATTTAGAGACTATGCCTAAGCATGATGATACTGAAACGACACTTGAAGAGTTGCGTCAACGCATTGCTTCAGTCATTGAGTATATTAATGGTTTTAGCGAAGCCGACTTCGCTCACGCTGCCACTATCCATGTGTCACAACCTCGCTGGGCAGGTAAATATCTAACAGGCTATGAATTTGCTATTGAACATGCCATTCCTAATCTCTATTTTCATGTCACTACGGCCTACGCAATATTGCGCCACAACGGTGTTGAAGTGGGTAAGAAAGACTATTTAGGTGATATGCCTTATAAAGTCCCTGTTATTTAGTAAAGAACTCGTTATCGGCTATTGAGGATACATCCACTAATGTAGCGTTTGTATCCTTTAATAGCTGCGCCCAGAAGCCACTGTCTAAGCCATGTATAGACTTGCTTTTTACACTAGCTTTTGGGTATTTTTGTTTTACTCAGATGATTTAATTCGCTATTACTCTGCTCAATAATCAATTGTTTATTTGCATTTGATGCGGTAATTTTTTGGCGTAGCAACTGAATTAAGGTTGGCGCAATAGAGGCTAAAATCATGCCACACATCAATAAATATTGATGTGGTGTGTATGATTCACCCATTAATACAAAACCACAGGCAATACCTGCTATTGGGTTGGCTATGCCGCCAAAAGTGAAGTCGACAACCGACATACGTTGCAATAACCACACATACATACTGTAACCGAGTACAGTGTTGAGTAATATTATCCAGCTTATGCCGAAGCCATTAGTCAGACTAAATTGCTTGACCACATTGAGGTATTGTTCAGGTGAAAATAGTGCCTGAATGCTTGCGGCAACCAATAATAATGCTCCGCCGATAATGAGCTGCCAGGTGAGTATGGTCCACCAATGAATGCGTGAGCCCAGTGCTTTAGTGATCGTGCTGCCGATAATAATACAGCTAATAGCCGCCAGCATCGCCATTAACCCAATAGGATTTAAACTAATGGTGCTTGGGTCAAATAGCATCCACGCTAGAGCAATTAAGATCGCGCCACAAAAGGCTTGCGGCAGATTAGGGCGTTTTTTACTGCTTACCCAATGAAATAGCATCGCGAAAACGGGCACTGAAATCATCCCTATACCAGAGATGGCCGACGGAAGTGTTAGTGCCATAATAAATATCAAACTGAAAAACACAGCAATATTAATCGCACCGAGTTTTATCAAAATAGACCAGTCGGCTTGTTGGGGCTTAGTCGGTTTGATTGCCAATAAAATGAGTCCAGCAGGCAATGCACGCAGAGCACCGAGCAATAACGCTGGCCAGTCAGGTAAAGTGAGCTGGGTCATCGCATAAGTGGTACCCCAAAAAAAGGCTGGGATCATGGCGAGTAAAATATTCATAAACTACCTTAGCATTAAATATCTTCATATAAAGATAAGTGTCAATTCTGGACTGCTAAGTTATCTTTGTAAAGTATCTTTTTATGAAGTATCTTTATGTTAAGTATTTTATAAGTGATCAATCGTTAAGATTAAGGGTGTTAAATGGAGGATATCGATAGAGTTGTGGCGCAGTGGGGTGAACAGAAGCCGCATTTAGATACTGCACCAATGGCAATACTTGGGCGTTTTTTGCGTTTACAAAAACACATTGAAGCTGAAATATCCACTTGTCATAAATTGTTTGGCCTGACCATGGGGGAATTTGATGTACTGGCTACATTACGACGTGCAGGCCTGCCTTATACCTTAACCCCTTCAGTGCTTTTGTCATCTATGATGTTAACCTCTGGCGCGATGACAAATCGCTTAGATAAACTAGAATCTAAAGATTTAATTGCACGTGTACACAGCACTGAAGACAGGCGTAGCGTATCCGTAGCTTTGACTGAAAAAGGACTTGCCACGATAGATGAAGCGATTGAGGCACACGTCCGCATTCAACATCAGCTGGTGGCAAACCTTTCAGATTCTGAACTGCCCGAGCTCAACCAATTACTCAAAACTTGGTTAGCTGGCTTTGAGGGCAATTAATAGCGGCTGTGATCAGATAAGTGAACCACGGCCAGCATCTTAAGATACTGGCCGTTTTTGTTTATGCGTTTTGTAATAGCTTAGCGCTTATGGTTGTAGCTGTGCTTTTGCTGCTTCAACTTTAGAAAAATCTAAGCCAAGTTCTACAACTGCTTCTTTGATTAAAGCTGGGTTTTGCATCACCATGCCCATCAGCTGTTGTAGCTTTTCCGCAGGAATGCCTAATTGACCAATAGTTGCCATTGCTGCAAATGGGTTTTCAGTTAACGTCTGGAACAGCTCATTAATTTGTACGTCACTGATATTGTGTTCTTTGAAGATGGCAATAATAGGATTCATTGCGTTACCTTGTAAATGTTAATTGAGTAAGTTGTGATTTTATCATGATTTAGTCTGTAGAGGGCAAGATAGCGATTGCACAATCGTACTGACAAAATGATTCAGCAGGTTTTGACTTTGGTTAGTCTCTTCGCAAGATTGAACTGAGTGTCGTTTATACGTTACATCATTGGATAAATGATTGAGTTTACTACTCCGGTGTTTATACTGTTCTCGTTTTAGCGTGATGCTTTGCTGATTTAAGACTACTTTTTATATGGATTTGTTACGGACGTTGATATGGATATTGAAACCCTCTGCACTGTGTTAGTGCTGCTCCAACCCCTTGTTGTATATTATGCCTTTTATAAAAATACTGGCGTAACCACCAAAGATAATGAGTTTAATCAATCTTTTTTGGTAATTTCTCCTAGTTTTGCCTTCTTTTATTTAGACCAATATTGGTATGCACTCAGTTTGCTGGTTGGCGTGGCATTGCTCGGTTTGTTATTGGCAATGATAGTTGATCGTAAAGCCAGTCATCCGATTGATTACGGCGGGCTGGTTTCATTTATGCTTGCTTGGTTGATTATATTTGGTATAGGTCATTGGATTGCAGGTTTTTTCCCCGACTCAAGCAGTACCGAGGTTGACGATACAATAGCGCTGACTGATATCACGCAAGGGGGTTATTCAGCATTAACCAGTTCACTGTATTACTTCTTGATTATGCTGGGGGTGTTTTTTGTCCGTATTATAGAGAAAAAATATTTCACAAAGGATAATCTCAGTAGTTTGTTGTTGTTTATCAGCAGTGTTGTTGGTGGCGTGTTACCTATGGTGGGTGACTATTTTATCTTGAGCATAGTGATAAACTTTTTTATCTTATTTTATATGAGTGTCGCCATTATTCGCTTGGATGATACCGGTCCTTCAAGTGGTTCGGTGACTTTTATATTTAGTTATCTATTTATGATGGGGGCTAGCTTAGCCATCATGATAAAAGGCGGGTATTGGCTTTACAGCTTGATGAGTTAACTGCGGCATGATCGATAGGCTGCATGTTATTAGCTAGAGTCGAGAGCCCCAAAAAAAGCCAGAACACATCTACATATGTGTTCTGGCTTTTTTAGTTAGTTTTAATCAATGGTATTAGCCATCAACTTTGTACAATAAGCAACCTGCTATGGTTTCTCGACCTGACAACGTACTTGCGATAATTTGACCGTCTTGCCGGTTTGTACATGACGTAATAGGCAATTATCGCCTTGTTTTAACAGTTGCACTGCGTCCGGAATTTCAGTGCTGCGCCCCATGATCAATAAGCCGTTAGCATCTTTATGCTGAGCACGCTCAATCACTTCTTGGCTGTATTGAGTAAAAGCGTTATCGGCTATTAATACATTGCTGGCGTCCAGTAAGCTTGCTATCGCTTGTTGTAATTCAGCGTGGGTTTGGCTGCTAGGGTTTGTCAGCATTGCCGCTTGTAACGGTAATGGCGCCTCTTTTGCTGTCGCCCCACAGCCGCTCACTGCCAATACTGCCAGAATACCAATGAATTGCTTTTGCATTATTGCTCCAAAGCCAATGGCGTGAGAATACGGTTGTTTTTCAGTACATTTTGGTTGCGCGTGTCTTGCAACATAAAGCCTGGATCGACAAAGGATTCTCGTGCTGGTGCGCGCGCTAAAGCTGAAGCCGTCGCTGGGCAGCGGTTATTATTACGATAAAACAATGCTGCACTGAGAAGTCTTTCGTTGGTATCACCTAAAGCATGTCCAAGGTCATCTTCTAGAACACAACCTGGCACTTCACTGTCTAGGGTAGGATTGGCTGATGGTATAAATCCGTCAGAATACTCACCAAAGCCTTTGTCATTAACCCCTTTAAACTGAATGGTAAAGTAGGTTGTGGCACAGTTACTGGTTGGGTAAAAGCCATAAGGCTTACCGCAGGTTGTATCACCCAATTGAATTACCTCAATATTAATGCCGCGAAGGGCATTCATTAAGGCTTCGCTGGCAGAACAGGTGCCAGGCGTTGTTAATACAAATACCCGCTTAAGGTTTAGCGTGGGCAGCGATAATCCACTGCGCAGTAATGAAGTGTTAAAGCCGATTGATTCTGAAATAAACGGCATCGGCGAGAGTGCTTCACGCGTTACTGGGTTAATGTTGGGGTACTTGTTGTTAAAGCTAGTTTGTTCAAACACCCGGTTAGTTGTGGCGTTATCACCAGCAATCATGTAGCCCAGTTGGCTGGCAAGTGCTAATAATCCACCGCCGTTATAGCGAATATCCAATACTAAATCGTCTACTTGTGCGTTGCTCAGTAACGTCATGGCATCGTATAAGCCTTTTTCGGCCGTCGCGATGTGAGAGTTAAATTGTAGATAACCCACTTTGCCATTAGTCGTTTGAATAGTTTTAGTATTTTGCACTGGCGTTGATACGATTGTGCCTGCCGATAATGTCACTGTGCGGTCGGTTTGGGCATTTAAATCTCGCACGGTAAACACAGTTTGTTTACCAGTGGCATCGGGAAATAAACCTGCATTTAAAGTATCGATACTGTCGCTATCATTGGCATTTGCTACGCTAACACCGTCCACCGATACAATAATGGCACCACGGCTAATACCTGCATTGCTTGCCGGTGTGTTTGGCTCGTTGAAGGCCACAGTCACTTGTCGTGACACACCTGCCGATGCATTACGTAAATTAAGCGTCATGCCATAACCCACAGAGGCCCCAGATCCATTGAGTAATTCCCATTCTGCTGTCGGCATAGAAAAGTGGAAGTTATCTTTGAGGTTGCCTGTGTCTGACAATTCGTCGGTTTTTAGTAGTTCAAAATACTCGGCAACGCTATATGGTGCCGGATCGCGATCAATAATTTCGTCATACCAAAGGTAAGTGTCATCGCTCCACGACCGCAACCACAATTTTTGTGTCAAGGGGACACTGCACTGATTGGCTAATGTCGAGTAGTTAGCAAATTGACCAGCAACCCATTGAGGTGAAGTTGAGCCAGTATTGCTATTGTTATCGCCGCTTGATGAGCCGCCACCGCCACAGGCTGTTAGTAACAGGCTGGCGCTGATAATGAACGGGGCGAGAGTGTTGCTTGAGAGTAACTGCATAATAATCCTTTATATACTCAAATATCGTGGTTAATGTTTAATCTTACAATTGACAACTTTATTACAATTGACCTAATTTGTAACTCGGTTTGTATCTTTTTTTGGGGGGAGCATTTACTCTCAACGACTATATTTAAGGTGAATCAATTTGTTATCGCTAGCGTCAATGGCATAAAAAAATCACTTCAATTTGAAGTGATTTTTTATGCTCTAGTCACCTAAGCGATGGCTCTAATTGATAAATGTTTTTATCTTATTAGAAGGTGACACTCTTTTCTGCACTACAGGTTGATGTTGAAGCTTCACACACTTTATATGTATAAGTTCCAATACTTTTTGATGAAATGCTATCTGTATAGCTACCATCGTTTGCTGTGGTGGCTATTTTGCTGCTATCACGATAAATATCAACATTAGCAGAGCTAGAGCCACCGAAGCTTAAGTCGACTTTTTTAACCCCTTTTGATTTATAACTGTTTAGGGATAGCGTGATGTCACCGCCAGTAGGGGGAGGCGTTACTCCACCAGCACAACCGTTACTAGATAAATATGCATCTGCAGCAGCGGCTTGCACAATACCATAGCCAAAGTAGTCGTCTTTACCTGATGCGCCAGCATCTAACGCGGTAGCTTTAAGCGCTGCACGAATTTCGCTACCCGTACACGCATTATGTTGTGACCACACTAACGCGGCAATACCTGATACGGCAGGTGTTGCCATTGATGTACCGCTCATAAAGCCAAAATCTGAGGTACCAATATTTATACTTGCGTTCGAGGAATTAACTAGCATAGCTCTATCTTCAAAAGCAGCACCAACAGCGGGAATACTGGTTGCGTTAGCATCACCTAATGTACCATAAAGAACACCAGGTTCATTATTGACAATAATCGCACCTACACCACCAGAAGCTTCACAATTGGCAACTTTATCGTAGAACGAAATCACACCTCGGTCGATAACACAAATATTACCATTGGCACCTGAGTTGGTTGACTCAGCTGTACCCATATAAAAAGTACTGCCAGTGACAGAACCTGAATTCTCCATAGCAGATGAAGCAAGCGCAAACCCATCGACTGATAAATTAGCCGCAGTAGCTTGCCCTGCTGGATAAGTTGACAGCGTATCAACACCGCCAGCCGTGACTTCGACACAAATAGTTTCGTCGTTGGTCACTTGGCGACCTTTACCAGAAGCGCAAGAAGGGAATTGAGAGAAGTCAGCGATAACGTTATTGCTATCATTAGCTCCAACCATCATGACTGATGGATAACCTGCTGGGTATGAGCGAACATTGTTACCATCATTACCCGCTGCTGCGACAACTAATCCACCTGCATCACTAAAACTTTGGAAAGCATTTGATTCAGTTGAGTTTGAACCACCGCCGCCTAAGCTCATGCTGATAATATTAGCACCGGCTTGTGAACAAAGATTTGCAGCTTGTGCTAGATCTGATGAGTAACCCCATCCAGCAGCATTAAATACTTTAATGATATGCATATCAACGCCTGGTGCCATACCAATAACACCAAATCCATTGTCAGCAGCACCAATCGTACCTGCTACATGGGTACCGTGGGGGCCGCCATTTTCATCCCAATTACCAGTGCCGCTGTCATTATTGCCGCTAATATTATTCCAAACAAAATCAGTGTTACTGCGATCAAGACCTGAGTCAATAATACAAACTTTAATACCAGCACTCGGGTTAAAAGAGACTTGATTAGCTTGCGATTGATATACGGCATAAGGTGTGATTTGAGTGGTCATTGGGTTACCAATGTCATCAGAAAAACCCATTAAATAACGACGTTGATCTTCTTCAACTAATTTAACATGGGGGTTGTTGAGTAATCCTTTTACTTGCGCTAAATCTTTACCGGTAAAGGTCGCAGCAATAAATCCATCACCGTCAACATTGATTTGAGCCCCTAATTGTTTTGCAAGAGCTTTTACTACGCCCTTTTTTTGTGGGTCTACTTGAATAACATAACGATCATCGCTAGCTTGCACATGAGCGGTAGCACTAAGACCTAGTGCTAATAGCGATATTGAAATTGTTGATAGTTTCATAGGGTAGGTATTCCTTTTTGTTATTATTTTTTTTGAAATCAGCTAGCTAGGCACTAATGGCGCTATAGCATCAGTTGTTGAGCGATATCGACATTTAATTTGTAACATAAAATATCATAATTTAACAAGTTAATAACACTTATTTTTTGCGACCCTGCTGTTTAAAATTGTGTTTATCTTTACATTCAGATGGGTAGAAATATTACTTGGTGAGATTTTTTAAGGCGCATGTTCTGTGCCATTGCCGGAAATCATATCCAACAATTAATGACTTATTATGCTGATCCAATGGCCAAGTAGTTTTTATTAGGTGTTTAGTCAAATAGGGCATTACCATAATGGGCAAATATAGAATAAAAAAGGCGAGTTAATGTTAACTTCATTTACCCATTTATCAGTGCCTCATTGTCGGCAATATGGCGCATCTGGCATCAAACTACTGTTAATTATTTTAGTGACTATGCTGGTCACAATTGGATTAACGTTTTTTATTATTCGCACTTATATTTTTCCGTCGCCATTAACGCCTGTAACGTTAAATGCCCAAGAAGAGCAAAAGCTGGATCAAAAACTGACCCAGCTTGGTTGGCAAGTTGAACCTAGTCGCCAAGTGAGCCAATCACCTAATTCACGCGAATCAAGTAATCGTGGTCATAACAACGCAGAGCTAACCCCGCAGGCATATCGCGAATTTGATGCCGACCGCCAGGTGACTTTTAGCGAAAAAGAAGTTAATTCAATGATTGGCCGTAATCCTGATTTTGCGCAGCGGGTTGCGATAGATTTTTCAGACAATTTGGCCAGTGCAACCTTGCTGATTTCAATTCCTAAGGACTTTCCACTGATGGCTGGAGAAATCTTACGGGTTAATACTGGGCTGGACATTCATTTAGATACCAATGGTCGCCCAGTAGTTGCTTTAGTTGGCGTGAGCTTAATGGGCGTGCCTATTCCCAATGCATGGTTGGGTAACATGAAAAACGTCAATTTAGTGAGTGAGTTTGGCGACCGTGGTTTTTTGGAATACCTTTGCCGATGGTGTGGATAATATTCAGATTCGTGATGGCGAACTGTCGATCAAACTGCGAAAGTAAATGCTACATATCGGTTTGAAAGCAATGTTATAAGTATGGTGTTAGCAGTGAGCCTGAATATCAAGCTCATTGTTTATTGACCGTTTTTCAGCCCACTCATGTTGAGTGACGCGAATACTTATCACAGCTAACATTATGTTCTGTATAGCACTTTTACCACATGCCAACCAAACTTTGTTTTGACTAGGTGCGGTGTTATTAGCTCGCCATAAAAACAGACTTTATCAAACGGGGGCACCATTTGACCTTTTTTGAACTCACCTAAGTTGCCACCATTTTTGGCTGATGGGCAGCTAGAATGTTTTTTTTTGCTAGCACATCAAACTTGGCGCCTTTATTGAGCTGCTTGATGATGTCTTCAGCTTGGGTTTGGTGTTTCACTAATATATGTAATGCTGCTGCAGTTTTGGCCATGATATCGGTCTTCGTTTCTCTGTGATTAGCAGATTATTATACCTGTTTCATTAGCTAAATTGGCAGTAGATCCTTGCACTAATGGATCTATTCAATCCCAATATAGGCAAATACTGTAAGGTTTGGACCTGTTAATGCCTAAATCTTGAGGTTTTATTACTGTAATTTACTGATATTAATGATGCTAATAATGATGTCTTTCATTATGTTATATCGCTACAACACGTTGAACTGACGCCGAGTGGCCAGAAAATTAGCTAATTGAGTATTACATGGATTACAGTATTGATCAGTTGGTAAAAAACGACGAGCACATAACAAAAAGGAAATTTTAATGCTTAAGCGAATCATACCCTTATGTATAGCGAGTGCGATAACTATGGCAATACCTGTTCATGCAGAAGAAGATAAATATATTTGGTTAGAAGATGTTGAAGGCGCTAAGCCAATGGAATGGGTTAAGCAGCAAAATAGCTTATCTGCTACCCATATTAAGGCTTATCCAGGTTTTGATAAATTAGTCGCCAACAGCTTAGATATTTTAAACGATAAAGCCCGTATTCCTTATGCAACTCGTATTGGCGATTATTTGTATAACTTTTGGAAAGATGAAACCCACGAGCGTGGCATTTATCGGCGAACTACGTTAGCAGAATATGCTAAAGCCGAACCTAAGTGGGAAACCGTGCTCGATATCGATGCCCTTGGTAAAGCTGAGGAAGTTAATTGGGTTTTCAAAGGTATTGAATGCCAATATCCACAGAACGAGCGCTGTTTTGTTTCATTATCTCGTGGTGGTGCTGACGCTGCTGAAGTGCGCGAATTTGATTTAACAACGAAAGCCTTTGTCGATAGTGCTCAAAAGCCATTTTTGTTGGCCGAAGCAAAGTCGATGCTAAGCTGGATTGATAAAGACACTGTGTTTGTTGGTACTGATTTTGGCGATGCGCAAAGCATGACCGACTCTGGTTACCCAAGTGTGGTTAAATTGTGGAAGCGCGGCACTCCTTTATCTGCCGCTAAATTGGTCTTTAGAGGGGATAAAAAGTCAGTAGCCGTGTCGGGTTATGTGATGTTCGATGATAAAACCCCACTCAATATCGTCACAGAAAGCTTAACCTTCTACACCGCTAAACATTATGTCTATCAAGATAGTCAGTTAGTGTCGCTGCCTATTCCTGAAGATGCCGATTTGAAAGGTTACTTTAAAGGTCAGCTATATATTGAGCTAAAAAGCGATTTAGTCACCTCAAAGGGTACGTTCAAACAAGGTGCCATTGTTTATACACCAGTTGATAAGCTCATTGCGCAAAAACCTGAGTTTAGTGAACTGGTATCGCCAACTGCGAACGCTTCAATTTCACAAGTAGCATTTAGTCAGAATGCTATTTTTGTGACTTGGCTGGATGATGTAAAAAGTAAACTCGTCCGATACATGCAAAACGATAAAGGTGAGTGGCAAAGCAAGCCGGTACCATTTGAAGCCAATGGCACCTTAAGTGTGTTTGATGTAGAACGCGATAGTGATGACTTTTTTGTTAATTACACCAGCTTTTTAGAACCCGCCAGTTTATATCGCTTAAATGGCGCGAGCTTAAAAGCCGATAAAATTAAAGCCATGCCGCAACAATTTGACGCTAATAAATTTGTCACCCAGCAGTACTTTGTTAAGTCAAAAGACGGCACTAATGTACCTTATTTTGTGGTGATGGCTAAAGACATCAAACTCGATAGCAGTAACCCTACATTACTTTACGGTTATGGCGGTTTTGAAGTGTCGCGTTTGCCAGCCTATTCGGCCACTATTGGTAAAAACTGGTTAGAGCAGGGCGGTGTTTATGTACTGGCTAACATTCGTGGTGGTGGTGAATATGGTCCTGCTTGGCACCAAGCAGCATTGAAGCAAAATCGTCATAAAGCGTATGAAGATTTTGAAGCCATTGCCGAAGACCTAATTGCTCGCAAGATTACTTCAAGCAAACATCTTGGTATTCAAGGTGGCAGTAATGGTGGTTTGTTAATGGGAGCTGCCTTTACCCGTCGTCCTGAGCTCTATAACGCAGTCGTGTGCCAAGTGCCATTGTTGGACATGAAGCGTTATAACAAATTACTGGCTGGTGCTAGTTGGATGGGCGAATACGGTAATCCTGATATTCCTGAAGAGTGGGCATACATTAAAACCTATTCTCCATATCATAATTTAAAACAAGGGGTTAAATACCCTAAAGTGTTTTTTACCACCTCAACACGCGACGATCGGGTTCACCCTGGACATGCGCGTAAAATGGTCGCAAAAATGGAAGATATGGGCATAGATGTGTTGTACTACGAAAATATTGAAGGCGGCCATGCTGGCGCGGCCGACAATACCCAAGCCGCTCAGTTAAGCTCAATGGTTTACGCTTACTTAATGCAGCAACTTCGTTAAATATAGTCGCTCTGTGATGAGTAAAAAGGGTTTCAGCAGTGCTGAAACCCTTTTTTTGTGTCTGACATTGATATGACTCGGCTCGAAACTCCGCATGTCTCAGTCGTACTCTTTTATGATAAAAAGAGCCGCAGTGTAGTGCTGCGGCAAAATAGCCTGAAGCTAATTGCAAGGGTGCTATTCTCGCCATTAGCTAGGGGGAGGCTAAATGACGATGAATTAATCTGCACTTATCAATTCAATTGCATTACTGGCAAGCGAGCCCTTAATTTGAATCGCAACCTTATAAATCATTGCGGCATTGGCCGATGCTTTACTTTGTAAGTCGAGGTCACTGACATTAAAAGTATATTTACCCGCAGTATCGGTTGCTTCTAATGTTCCGCTACAACTATCACTCCCTGCACCATCGCATTGATAGCTTTGAGTGACATGCCAACGTTTCCAAGCCTTAGGTTTTATCGATAGCGATGCTGGATCAGGAAAGCCAAAATAGACGATATCGTAATTGGCTACATCAATGAGGGCTTCGCCGTCATTATTGGCGACCGTGAATAATAGCGAGCCAGTGGTAGCATTAAATGTATCCAGGGTAACAACTACGCTGCTTGCATCATCAATACTAATGCCATCAAGAACTGGTGGTACAACAACTACTGGCGGTGTCACCACTGGCGGTACAACCACCACAGGGGGATCAATAACCGCTACATCGTCATCATTGTCACTATTACAGCCAAAGATTAGCAATGAACTGGCTAATATAGCGCTAAGATATTTAACATTCATCATGCGCTCCTTAATTGTAATGTCCGGTATGGCAGGTCGTGCATTCCATGTCGCTTTTCACACTGGCAGCAGAGCCCATCGTTTCGGTGACACCATGGCATGATTGACATGCTTGGGTTGTCGCCGATGGTTTCGCTTCTGCTAATACCGAAATATCCTCGCCGCCATGAGCTCGATTCAATAGATCGACAATGTAATAAGCCATAGTGGCAGATAGGCGTTTACAGCGTTCACCTTTTAATGCGAAAGGCTTTCCTGATGCCGCAGACCAATTACTAATGGATGAATGGCACAATGGGCTGTTAGCAATAGATGTTGCCCCCACTTCTAATGATTTTTCGGCTGTAGAGCCTATCCCTGCAATGAACTCAGCTGAAGATAAAGGCAAATCGTTGGTTTCATAGTAACGGAATGAAGCCCCAATAATCGCGTTGTTTTGGCCATTAATATCATCAAGAATGTTGATCAGCATGCCTGCTGCATTTAAGTTACCGCAAAGAGTACCTTGGCCTACCACGCCAGCCCAACCGTAGCCGGCTAATGCTGTTGGGATAGTCGCAAACTTGTCAGCATCAATACTGGCCGATACCGCGAGCATAGTCACAATGGCGTGAAAGACTTGGTGCATACAACCGCCGCCAGTTTCATAGGCTAGCTTGGCAGTAGCCATGGCATCTAACGGTGCATATTTGAGTTTTTCTCCTAACGCTAAACGGTAGTTTCCATCTGCATCTGTAGCAGCAAATGCTGATGTACCTAAGAGGGTTGCCCCGGCTGCGGCAGTGCTTAATCCAATTATTTTTGTTAATGCTTGACGTCGATTTATGCTCATTTTGATCACCCTTATATCATCATTATTGTTGTGTTTAAGCGCTATGACTTCATATGGCTTAGGCTTATTGTCATATTTTTGCTAGTCGGAATATCGACAGCAACTTGATGACCTAACGATAAGCAATGGGGCGATTAAAGGTGTGATTTATGCCAGATAAAACGGCTTTTAAAATAATGTTCAATTGAGTGAATAAACTTGAACTTTGAAGACTAACTCGCCACAAAAAAAAGCCGTATTTTGTGACAGAAGTCTGATCATTTATAGGATTTACGTACATTTATCTGAGTATTTATTGAAATTAACTGTATGAAATGATGTGACAAATATCGCAATTACATTAATTTTGACCGCTATTAATTACAAAGAATAAGGAATTAAAGCGTGAAGATAGCAGGATCACAGATTTTATAAGATTTTCTGCATACACTTTAGCCATTATGTGAAGTATTGAGGCAGTTGGTATGCAATTGGGCCATTGCAGGTTTGATAGCGATAAAGGTGAGCTGATCAATCAGGAAAGTGGTCTGGTGTGGTCTCTTCCCAGAGCAGAGTTACATGTACTGAGATTATTAGTCGAGTATCAAGGCAAAGTCGTTGCTAAACCTATATTAGAGTCTGGCCATAAAGACGGTTCACATCTTAGTTCAGCGTCTGTTGCCAGAGCTATTTTTACATTGCGCTCATTTCTTGGGCCGCAACATGAAACGCTTATTGAGACAGTAAAAGGCCAAGGTTATTTGCTCAGGCATCACCGTGCCCGCAAAGAAACCCGTTACCAACGAAGACGTTTTACCATCAAATCTTTACCAGTATTGCTGGTGGTCATAAGCCTTTTTAGTGTATTGCTGCTTAGTCTATGGTGGTTTAATCGGCTTGGGCCCTCAATCAGTCCGACTATGCCGCTGAGTATCGACACGGTAACCTTGGATTCTGGTCAGCAAGTTGAAATGATTTTATATTCGCCCTCAAACACTAATAATGAGTTGTTGATTGCTCAAGGGCAGCTGCTCACTCAGAGTCTATTACATTGTCATGAGACAGTATGGAATAAAGTCTTTCTATCTTTATCTCACGATAAGCAGGTACTGAATATTACCTTCAGAGGCGACTATTTTGGCCAGTCGATTATTCGTAACATCAAAATTAGCGATTTGCGCCAACCCAAGCGTTTTATCAATCCAGAGTGGCTTAAACAGGTGAGTATTTGTGATTCGTCACCAGTCCAGATCGCCTCTTCGCATCAATCTTGGAGGCGTTAGCATAATGGCAAGAAAAGGGTTATGGCTTATCAACAGTGTTATTTTGCTGTGTTTACTGGCTTGTATTGGGACTATTTACTCGCTCACATCTAAGGCGCCGAATTTTATGCTGAGTTGCAGTTCCGAACTGTTTAATCATCAAGCTGGCGAGGCAGACCATAATCATTACTTATTAGTTGATTTGGTCTCTAAAGATGGCTTGGCGCAAATTAACTATCGTTATTTCGACTTGTCCGGTAACTCTGCCGGAACGTTAGCGATGACTGGAAAAGTGAACCGAATTGATACTCAAAGGCAAATATACGATATTTCAGTGACCACAAAACAAGAGTATTTAGGCAGTAAAAATGTTTATAAACCAGAGCATTATGAGTATCTATCGTATGTTAGTGGCATTAATTTAAATAAGAACGGTATGCATTCATTAACTATTCAGGTGCTAGAACGTGATGAGGCAAAAGACTATGCAGTGGTATTGTTTAAGCCTAGTAATACCGTATGTGGGTGTCGTTTAGTCAATTAAAGCCAATCTAACAGACCGAGACATAGCATCGGCCTATTAGGTTAGGTGTTGTATTTTTTATACTTTTATCGAATTTAACCTTACTTTTGGGGTGTGCGTTAACTCACCAACGGGCAAAATAGTACGCCCGTATTCGGCATTCAACACTTGCGCCATCGCAAAGTAAATAGCGCTTGCACCACAGAAAATACCTTCAAATCCGGCAATAGTGCCAAGCAATGCATTATCAGTAAAATCGCGCGCAGCCAGTAAGAAAAACAATATGGTTAATGAGCCAAATATTACTTGTTTTGCTCGAGGGTAGCGTAACGAACCCACAAACATAAAGGCTGTAAATGTGCCCCACAGGGTTAAATACCAGCCCATAAAGTGTGCTGGACTGGCCGCTACCCCCATATTAGGCATTAAAATAATCCCCACTAAGGTTAACCAAAATAAGCCGTATGAGGTAAATGCCGTAGTACCAAAGGTATCGCCCCGCATAAAGCACATTATGCCGACAATCACTTGGCCAATGCCTCCGTAAAAGATCCCCATTGCGAGGATCATCGAGTCAATGGGGAAATAGCCAGCATTATGAATGTTGAGCAGTATGGTGGTCATGCCAAAGCCCATTAATCCTAATGGTGCAGGATTCGCTAATTTTGTAACCATGATGTTTCCTTAATGGAAAAATGTAACGACCAAATAACGTCGCTAGAGATTAATTTGTACCCCGATTGGGCAAGGCGCGCATTTTAGAGAAAGCTTCAGCGGGTAGCAATAAGTGACAGGGGAGCCATGATGTTAGTAGTAATATGGATATTATTATTTAAAAACAATAACTTAGTATCATCTCGTGCGATGAGTGTGTTAAGTATATTAATATGTGAGTAATAAACTATTTAAATTCAATTAGATACAGTAAACACTTTCAACTGGTGTGATATTATTCAAGTCGTTGCTATTGCTGTGATGGGCCTCAAATATAGGGCTAAACTGTTGTCAAATCGCCTAATGAAGTCGTTACTGCAACAGGCTAATTTGTGACGTAAGCAACACTAACTGATTAAGTTTGTAGCGGCTTGCAAAAACAATATTTACTGCAAATTAATCGTTAACCTCTGCTCGAATTAACGAATGGGATAAATGCGCTAAAGTCAGTATCTATGACCTATTTTGTACCAAACGTGTGATTTGTGCCCCAGACCACAGACTAAATTTCTACTGCTAGTTAGTCTGTGGTGAGGTGTTAACTAAAACTACATCAAATAGGCCAACATTATTTTGGTTTATTTATCATCGGAGGTTATATGCAGCATAAGTTTATTACGACGGTCTTAGGGACTTTACAGCCCAATCTTTTGCAATCACTTGCTCAGGTAAGCCGTGAAATTGGCGCAAGTTGGGAGACCAGTAAAGTCATTAAACTCGATGGGCAATTTGTTGCAATGATGCGGGTGATGATAGATGCAGATAAAGAAACGCTATTAAAACAAACATTAGAGCAGAAGTTTAGCCAACTAACCTTTGTCTATGCTGAATTTGAAAGTGAAACGATACATTTTTCTCAAGAGTGTAAGCTCACTTTAGATTGCAGTGACCGTTCAGGGTTAACTCATGATATTAATGAAATTTTAGCGGATCTTGATGTCAGTGTTGATCACCAAGAATGCTACCGTGTGCAAGTAACCAGTTTAGGCAAAACGGTATATAGTGCCAAGATGACGTTAAGATTACCTGAGAATGTAACCATCGCGTTGTTAGTCTCTCAACTTGAAACCTTAAGCGACAATATTCGCATCGGCATAGAAGACTAAAATACCTTGAACTAACGTCCACTATGGATTTAGCTCAAGGTGTAACCATCATATTGAAAATAAACATATAGCGAGAAAGACGGTAGTTTTTTGAACCGTACTTGGCTTTAATCACTGCTTTTACCTTGGGGTAAGGCAGTGATGCTTTATTGACGGCATTGACGATTTTATTGGCTGTGTCTCATCAGCCAGGCTGCCAATGACAACCTGGTTGATGAGACTCTGCGGCAATTACACCGTTGGACGGTGCAAATCAAAGCGTAATTCTTCAGCAATACCATAATAAGTCGATGGGCCGCCGGCTCTAAATACCGGATCTGCTAATGCGGTTTGGTAGATACCTTCAGCGCTGAGTAAGTGCTTGTCAATGTGCACTGCCACAACCTCTCCGAGCACTAACCAGCTATCAATTTTGTCACCATTTGCTGCCGTTAGTTGGATGCATTGCGACAGTTTACATTCGAAGCTAACAGGACTTTGTGCAATAAGATCGGCCTTAACAATATTACCTGCTATTGGCGTTAATCCGGCAAATTCAAATTCATCAGTACCATGAGGAAGTGCGGCAGATGTTTGATTCATTTGTACTGCTAGGTTACGGGTAGTGAGGTTCCACACAAATTCGCCAGTTTCAACGATATTAGCCACGCTGTCTTTCCAGCCAACACTGGCAAAACCGATAATTGGCGGATCATAGTTAAAACAGTTAAAGAAGCTATAAGGTGCAAGGTTGCGTTGGCCCTGAGCATTACGAGAAGAAATCCACCCTATTGGTCGCGGGCCTATAATGGCATTGAGTGGATTATGTGGCAGACCATGGCCTTTGCTTGGTTCATAAAAGTAGCGGTTATCAGTACTCATATCTTACCTTGTTTTATTGTTAAACGTGTCTGATGGTATCAAGTAGGTTAATGGCAATAATATCAGTAAATCAGCCCCATTAAATTCATACTATCAGATCCATATGATGACTTTATTAGCCTAATGGTGACCTTTACTATCACGGGTTAAATGCCGTCCATAGTAATCGCAAACCAACGATGATCATTAAGCTAAGAATGATTTTTTTAAACTGTTTGTCGTTAAATTTATCCTGGATGCGTAGTCCCAATTTTACGCCAATCCAAGCGATAGGCGCTAACGATGCCGAGATTAATAAATTGCTCAGGTTAATTTGCCCCAACATACTATAGGGAATTAACTTAACTAAATTTATCACCGCAAAAAAACACTACGGCAGTTCCCAAGTATTCTGTTTTAGCTAAACGCAGTGGGATCAGATAGGCATTTAATGGTGGTCCTCCCGCATGGGCAACAAAGCTGGTAAAGCCTGCAATGGTGCCGCACATTCTACCAATTAGCGCGGATGGTTTTCGTTGTGACCATTCACCTAATGTGAGGCCGTAGATGCCAAACCCTAATGAAATCACGCCAAGTATACCGCGTAAGTATTGTTCATTAAGTTGATCAAATAATAGATAAGCCACCACAATACCAACGATAGCAGCAGGCAATAAAATCCACAGTTGTGCTGTATTTTGTTTCCCCCACCACGAGCGTACACTTAAAAAGTCCATATAAACGAGCAAGGGTAGCATCACTGCCGCAGCGGTTGCGGGGCTAATCGCTAATGCTAATAACGGCACTGTTAACCCGCCAGCACCGCCAGCAAAACCTGATTTTGACATACCTGTGATTAATACTGCTGGAATAGCCACTAACCAAAATAATGGATCTGTTAACACCGACACTCCTGCGCCAATCATGATTATTGGCAATTAATAGTAGATAGTTAGAATTGGCAATTTGGATTATTAGGGAAAGATAATATCACTGCCTAATGGTATATGCTCAGCTGGTGAATAGCATATTTAATCTCAACTTAGGAGAAATGCGCGATGATCTAATTGAGCGAATAGTTACCCTAGGGCGATATTGTACTGATCAATAATTATCTATTTACCCTTGTGGGTGCAATTAATTTATTATGATGTGAGACAATAATGTTGGTTAATTTTAGTTTTATGTTGAAAAGCGTTATTGCCTGATATCCTATTGCAAAATAACGTGATAATTTACGAATAAATGGAATTCACATCGTTAATGGAGGAACAATGCTGGCATTTTTGAGCGCTCATGGAAATGTGCCTTTTTCAATTGCACTGGTAATAGTGATCATGTTGGGCACGTTTGAGCTTATCGCAATGATTGCTGGTTTAAGCATTTTTAGCGCGTTAGACAACTCGTTATCAGTCGATATTGATACTGATGTCGATATGGATGCTGAAACGTCTATCACCGGCATGACAGGTTTATTGGGCTGGTTGTGCCTTGATCGTTTACCGCTGCTTATTTGGCTGGTGTTGATATTAAGTAGCTTTGCGATTGCAGGCTATGTGATTAACTTTACTAGCTTACAAATCTCAGCAGCACTACTGCCGCAACTTATCACTGTGCCTATCGCGTTTATTATTACGCTTATTTCTAGTCACTTCCTCGGCAATGCTGTTGCCAATATTCTTCCTAAAAATGAAACCTCGGCTATTTCTGTTGACTCTCTTGTCGGTTGCGTCGCAACCATTACTCAGGGGCGTGCAGTTAAAGGCATGCCTACAGAGGCGGTGGCACGTGACGAATTTCAACAAAAACACTATGTATTAGTTGAGCCAGAACGCCTAGGTATTGAATTTGTCCGAGGCGCGGAAGTTGTACTGTTAGCTCGCAAAGGCAAGGTGTGGACGGCTGCACAAATTTAGTTAACTTAATAATAATCACTCTATATTCTCAAACGGTCATGCCATTGCATTGTGCTGACATGATCGAATTACTCTGTTGTATTTAAAAGGACATTAAATGGAAACCTTAACAAGCTTTGATTCTGGAAGCAGCTTTATCTTATTAATTGCAGGCCTAGTTATATTAGGTTTGATTGTAATAGGACTGATTTTTGCCAAACTGTATAAACGCGCCAGCAAAGAAATGGCATTTGTGCGAACAGGCTTTGGCGGTGAGAAAATCATTAAAGATGGTGGCGCAATTGTGCTGCCAGTGCTGCACGAAACGATTTCGGTCAACATGAATACTCTGCGTATTGAAGTTGAAAAAAACCAGAAAGATGCCTTGATCACCAAAGACAGAATGCGTGTGGATGTAAAAGCCGACTTTTATTTACGAGTCGCGCCGAATGCCGAAGGGATTTCTATGGCGGCACAAACGCTAGGCACTCGTACTAATCGTGTTGAAGAACTCAAAAAATTAATGGAATCAAAGTTTGTCGACGTATTACGTACTGTGGCAGCCGAAATGACCATGACCGAAATGCACGAGCAGCGCGCTGACTTTGTTCAGCGAGTGCAGAATAATGTCGCCAACGATCTTGAGAAAAACGGTTTAGAACTCGAATCTGTTTCACTGACGGGTTTTGATCAAACTGACTTGCAATTCTTTAATGAAAATAATGCATTTGATGCCGAAGGTCGGGCACGTCTAGCTAAAATCATTGAAGAAAAACGTAAAGAAACCAACGATATCCAACAAGAAAACCGCATTAAAATTGAACAGCGTAATCTTGAAGCAGAAAAAGAATCGTTAGAGATTGAAAAGTCAGAAGAAGAAGCACGCCTCGCGCAGCAGCAGTCACTTGAATTTAAACGTGCCGATCAAAAAGCTGAAATCATTAAACAAAAAGAAAACAAAGCCCGCGAAGAGCGTGAAGCCGAAATTGCTAAAGAGCGCGCAATTGAAACCGCTGAAATTGAAAAAACCAAAGACATCGAAACCCGTGAAATTGAAAAATATAAGTCTATTGAACAATCACGCATTCAGCAGCAACGCGATATCGAAGTATCAGAACAAGACAAACGCATTGCCGTAGCCGCTAAGTCAGAAGAAGAGTCTGCTGCCCGTGCTCGCGCCGCAGAAGCGGAAAAAACTAAGGTTGAAAAAGAAGAAGCAGTGATAACTGCGCGCCAAACTGCTGAAGCTAATCGTCGTAAAGACATCGAAGTTATTGACGCCCGCAAAGAAGCTGAGCGCGACGCAGTGGGTGTTACTGTTAGAGCGGAATCAGAAAAAATTGCCGCGGAAGATAGAGCGAGTGCCATTTTAATTGAAGCGCGTGCCAGTGCAGACGCTAAGATGCTCAAAGCCTCAGCCGATGAGAAAATCTATGCAGTAGAAGCGGCTGGTAAGCGGGCGCAGTACGAAGCTGAAAACGTACTGAGCAACGAACAAATTGCCTTACAAAGATCATTAGCGATATTAAAAGCCTTACCTGAAATTGTCGCACAAGCGGTTAAACCACTGGAAAACATTGAAGGCATTAAGATTTTACAAGGCTATGGTATGGGTAATCAGTTTGGTAATGGTGAGAGTAACCCATCGCAAGGTGGTATTGCTGAGCAAGTGACAACCGCGGCATTAAATTATCGTGCCAATGCGCCTGTTGTCGATGCCATGCTGCGCGAGTTGGGGCTAGTTAATGCAGAGTCAGGTAATTTAAACGACCTACTGACAGGCAATAATACACTGACATCTGAAGCGATTAATGCCATTCAATCGGCCAAAACAGACTTTAGTGTCGATGAAGTTGCCCCTGGGGTTAATCCAGCCCAATAAGCTGATTACCCTGAGGGTTTACATAACAGAGTGTTGTTATCTTGATCTATTAATAATAAAAAGCGTCGATAGACGCTTTTTATTATTTACCTGACTGATGAGCATCACACCGCGATAAACCATAAATCAGTCACGCGGGTAAAATGGCTTTACTTTAGCTTTGTGATACCAATTAACACGCAAATGATACCCCCTGCCATTCCTGCCCATGCTTCTATCGGTGTATCACCACTTAATGCCCTAGTAAATTGAGAGCTCGCTGAATCATAAATATTGTAGCCCCACAAAGCTAAAAAAATACCCGCAATGACAAGCACAATTCCGATAATTTTATTATTCATTCTTACTCCAGACTCTGATGACGTTATCCTTGATGGACCTAGTTGAATAGACCTAGTTGAATAGACCAATGTTAATAGCCTCTATTATTAGCCATAAGACTGACGCTGCAAACGAAAAAATGGACATTTAAAAGGTACATTTACAGATAGTTTTCGTTAATGAGCAGATAAATGCTCGCGTGTATCGAGTTTATTGTCGTTCAAATAATACTGCTATAAGCTATAGTCATTGCTGGCTGTATCAATACCTCTATAAATGATTTTGGTGATTTCTATTGTGGTTTAAAGGCATTAAATTCACCTCTGATTTTTTCTATTCGCTCACGATTCACCCCAAAATCAGAACTGCCAATACGCGAAGCTGATCTAACATGTATGGTTATTTTATCCGCTGCGGTTGATGGGAAGTAAAACTCCACATCATCGACAAAGCGCATTATCTGCGAGGTAAACTCTACGCGAATATAATCGTCCTCAACCACAACGATATTGGCACGCTCTGCAGTCTTGAGTATGTGTAACAGGCGCACTTGTGCTTGCTGCTGGGTTCCGCTGAAATACAGCGGTGCGATAGCGTGCTCTTCATCTGCTGAGGTTTGTTGGCTATTAACGCAGTTTGGCGAATTAGGGCAGGGTGTCAATTGGCTATTATTGATGCCTAAGGTCGGTACAGTGCCAGAGCAGCCCATTAACAGCATCATGCTGAGTGTCAAAATTGAAATCTGTTTGTACATTATTAATATCCTTTTATTTATTTTCACGGTGACCGTAACTTAATACTCGAGTTATTTGCCATTTGTCGTCTACTTTACGCCAAACCATGACAAAGTCAGCTTTACCTTCGCATTGGTTGGTTTTATTGTGACAAAAGATATGTTCCCCTTCGGTAATCGCCCCAAAATCTTTAATCGGGTGGACGTTAAAAGAGCCCTCAACCAGCTTTCGAGTGTAATGGCCACAGGCATTATTTTTCGTATTGGCGATCATGGTGTCACGATCCCAGGTTACTCCGCCATTATCATGATAAAACTCGACATCAGTGGCAAAGTAGCTCGCATGTTTCTGCAGTTCTTCAGGGTTTTCACAATGATTAAATGAGTCAAACACCGCTGTATCAAGCGCTTTCATTTGGTCAGCTAAGCCGCCATCATCTGCAACCGATGACATCGAAACCAAGGCTAATAACACTAAGTAGATTTTTTTCATTATTATCGACTCCTTGAAAGTAAGTCACCTGAACTCAGGATACGTACTAATGTTGAGTTCGGACAGCATACCATTGAGCTTAATATTATTGGCCAGCTAACATCGCCGCCAATCCTTGGTTCATTAACATAACGGCTTTTAGGTTAAGTAACGATAGCCGTTTATGACAATTTACAGGGGAAAGAGGCTGATTTAATGACGGTAGGTTTTTTAAGATGAGTTAAGTCATAAAAAAACTGCCGATGAGCATGGCTTATCGGCAGTTGATTTTTATTCAATAAAGCTTTGTCAGCTCGGCATTACTGCTCGGCTTTTACATCACGTAGCGATGCAGCTGCTTTGTCACCAACATCATCAATAACTGTGTTATGTGAGTTGTGAGTCTCCGTCAGGCGACGCATCAGCGGTAATACGGCAAGGGCGATAAAGGTACAAACCACGGCTGCGATACCCAGTTTATTAAATAGGCTGGTATACACAGGTAAGGTTTGCAGTGGATCAACTAAATCTTTCGGCACACTGGCGAAGTTAGCGACCACACCGCCCAGATACTGTGAAATACCAGAGGCGACGAAATAGGCTCCCATCATAAAGCCGCCCATACGCGCTGGCACGTAGCGGGCAATCATCGCAAGACCAAGGCCACTCACCAGCAATTCACCTAAAGAATATGAGGCATAGCCCCAGATCATGATCCATGAAGAGGTTTTACCATTGACGGCAAATTGATCGGCAAAGCCATAGATAAAGAAGCCGATAGCCACTACTGCAAAACCGAGGGCAAATTTCGCCGCGATAGAGAAGTCTTTATTATTGCGACCCGCCCACGAATAACTCCACGCAAGTACAGGGCTTAACACCATGATCCATAATGGGTTTAATGCTTGGAACTGGGCTGGCGACCAAGTCCATAAATGGGTACCAAAGAATTGGAAATCCCAGTCCACATTACGCAGGGCAAACAACGCTAATGAAGTCGACATTTGCTGATAGAAAATAAAGAAGAACACGGTTTGCACTGTGAGGATCAGCGCTGCAATCAGTCCTGCTCGTTCACTGGTTTCGCTGGTGCGGATCAAGTGAAAGAAGATTGCCAATACCGCTACACCAGCGGCGTAAACGAAGACACGGGCAACCGCTTCATATTCAAGAATAATGGCCGAAGCGACAACCGACAATGCAGCTAGCGCCAATACGATGGCAAGGCTTTTTTTGTTTACTGGGCGCGTATCAGGCTCTGAACCAAAGTGGGCTAAACTTTTACGCATGAGTGCATAATTGCCTAAACCTACCAAAATACCGACACAACACACGGCAAAGGCCGCATGCCAGCCAAATTCGTTACCATACTCGGCATTAACGTAATCTTTAATCCAAGGTGTCAATAACATAGAGAAGGTCGAACCGACGTTTACCGCCATATAATAGATGGTAAATGCACTGTCAATTTTAGAATCATCACCTTCGTAAATCTTACGAACTAAGTTACCGGCATTTGGTTTGAACAGGCCGTTACCAACTACAATCACACCGAGTGCTGAAAACATAAACCAAGTATTTTCAGTGGGTACTGCCATTAGCGCATAACCCAGAGACAGAATCCCTGCGCCCAGAAGCATAGTGCGTTTAGTGCCGAGGATCTTATCCCCAACCCAGCCACCAATCGCCGGTGATACATAAATGAGCGCCGCACAGGCACTCCACACTAAGTTCGCGCGAGAGTCATCAAAGCCAAGTCGCTGCACCATAAAGTACACAATCAGCGCTTGCATGCCGTAATAGCCAAAGCGTTCCCATAATTCAATAAGGGACACAGTCATAAATGAATGTGTTTTACTTACCGGAGCAGTCCCAATAGTCATATCGCTTGCTTCCAACATTGTTGTTTTAATATTTGAGCTCAAAAGTATAAGGCGATAACCAAAGCAAACCAATGGTAGATAATGGTAAAAACAGATTTTGTTACAAATCAACTTTTCAATTTCAGTTAATCTTAAGGTTTTTGTTGGTTCAATTTTAATAGATAGAAACTTCTGGACTCAAATGGCCCAATCCAAAAAACAATGTTCACAACTGAGCTTTCTCGATAAATGTGGCGGAGGGATAGCTTGCTTACATAAAGAGGAACCCATGGGTTAAAAGTCCTATCTTTCGTCAAATGAAAAAAGGCTCATCATTGCTGATGAGCCCTTCGTCTTTAATGCGGCGAATCGGGGAGGTGTTTCCTATTTCTAAGACGCCTGTATACGCGGGTTGCAGGGGTATGGAATGAGTAAATTGTCTATCTAATGTCGCCATAAAAATGATGTTCAGTTAGAAATGCTAAAGCTGAATCATAGTTATAGTTATTGAGCCATAGTCTCTTGTTATGTGTTGTTTTCTGGGAGTTCTTTGATTACAAAAAAGTAATAAACAAAATACCCTATCCAGGATATAAAAAACGACATTAGAAACCAAATTACTTTCTGTGCACCTTTTGCTTTCTTAGAAACTAAAGCTAGTATCCAAGGCAACATCCATATTATAAAAACAGGAATAATCAAAATTTGCCAAATACTTATACCTCCCATAATAAATTCCTTTTTAATTGAAACTACAAAAACATAATGCTTAAAGCAGCTGCACGTCAGTTGCCTTTACTTGTTAGTGTTTGTCCAGCTTTTGCATTAAGGCTAAAAGCTCATTTACAACTAGCTCAGGTTCATCCACCTGAACAAAATGGCCACTTTTTTCTGTCAGAACAGTTTTCCCCTGTGGAAATGCACCAGCCCAAGTTTGCCACAGTTCCCCCCACATTTTTCTGCCTTCATCGGTAAAAAACAAGTTAGCAGGATTCTTTGTTTTCCTGACAGAGGCAATAACCGTTACGGGTATATCTTTGATCTGTGGATAATCAGGAAGCGGTCTTTTACTCCAAAAATCGAGATATTGGTTTGACATACCATTAGCCATATCATCTAGCTTGATTTGAGCAATTTCTCGGTTCGCTTTTTCTAAATCAATGGCCCGCAATATATCAATATCATGTTCAGAGGACGGATCTAACAATAAGAGCGCTTTTATTTGTTTTGGATAAGCAGTTGCAAAGTCTCTTGCGATGTTGCCACCATATGAATGAGCGACCAAAATGACAGGCTGTTTAATATTCAAATTAACTAAAAGTTCACTAGCGTAGTCTGCATAATCATTCGACGTAAAATGACGCTTAATAACTGTTGATTTGCCATTACCAACTCTAGAATAGCGAATGACCGTTGCATGCTCTGCTATTCGGTTGAAAACAGTATCCCAATCAGACATGCTTGCACCACCACCAGCTTCCAATAAAACGGTATGCTTACCCAGCCCAGCAACTTCGTATTCAAGTTGAAACTCATTAACGTTAATCAGGTTAGGTTGTGCCGCTAGTGAGAACGATAATGCAATGCCAATTAATGAAATGAATTTCAAATCTGCTCCTCAAAACAGTAACGCCCCTCTAATAAGTGAACCATGTGCTGGCGGGCGATTTGCTCAGCAAATGGTATGACAGACATGGTAAATCTTAATTTAGAGTCTTGTTATGCATTTTAAGTGCAACCCACTTTATGGGGGTTCGAATAAATACCCAGCAGAGCGATGCTAATAGTAGGCCAGAAAAGTAAGCACTAAGTGCTAACTGCTCATGATAGCTAGCACCATCGACCTCAATCTTTTTCAACAGGTTATTACCTTTAAGGTACTCCCCCTTTATTGATTTACCACGTATTTCATCTCTGTACAATTCGCAAAAATTGTATTTTTTAGTCATGAAATAGTCTGTGCCATTTTTTGAAAATCGAACTGAATAGGTACTAAACTTTCCATTTAGTTCACATGAGATAGCGCTATTACTTAAATCTATTTCTTCGATATTTTCATCTGACCAGACATGAAAAAACCAAACCGATATACTTAAAAGTATTACAGCTAAAATGACAATATCGATTTTATGATTAATCCAAAATTTGGTCATTTACCCACTTTGCATAACAGATTATTGAACGGCTCTCCCGATAAAGTCCGCTATTCAAGTTATTGATTTATATCATCCTACATTCTCTATGTCTTTGATGTAAAGTGATAAAATACTCTCAACATTCCAACTCAACCGAGGTTGCGCGTTAATGTCGTTTGAAAAATAAGCGATAATATTTATTTGCAATATTATCAATCAATTATACTTTTCGAAATAAATCTACATTACGACTTTAGGCTTACCTAATGAGTGGTTTGATTTTACTTAAGCAAAATCTATTTATACCTGTATATAAAATCAGCTCATTCGGTTAAGCACAATCTAGCCAGTAAATAATGGTTTATATAGAAAAGTACCCAATACTTCGAGTAACTATTTCTCAATAAATAAAGTCAGCATGTATGCCTCAGCGATTACACTGAATTACATTTAGGAATGCGGCATATAGCGTTAAATGAATACATAAACTATGTATAGAATGAATTAACACAAACTGAAAACATTAAAATTCTCGTGTAATTACGCAGTAATCAAAAAAGCTGATTCTATAACAAAAAAGCCCCATCATTGCTGATGAGACTTCCCCGTTGAATGTGGCGGAGTGATAGCTTGCTTGTAATAAATAGGAACCGTGGGTTCAAATGTTACAGACACAAAAAAGCCCTATCATTTCTGATAAGGCTTTTTATTTGAATGTGGCGGAGGGATAGCGATCTTTTATAAATAGGAACCCTGGATTCAAATGTTACAGACACAAAAAAGCCCTATCATTTCTGATAAGGCTTTTTCATTGAATGTAGCGGAGAGATAGCTTGCTTGTAATAAAAAGGAACCCGTGGGCTCAAAGTCCTATCTTTCGCCCAATAAAAAGGCCCGCTATAAATAGCGGGCCTTTTTATTTGAATGTGGCGGAGGGATAGGGATTTGAACCCTAGAACGGGATAAACCGTTGCCGGTTTTCAAGACCGGTGCATTCGACCACTCTGCCATCCCTCCGAACGCGGTGAATAATAAGGGTATTGGCGAAAATGTAAAGCCTTGATGTGTTCGATGGCACAACAAATGTGCAAAATGACACAAAAAGGCTCGCGTTTGCACAATATTTACCCTTCTTATTCTTTAAAGCGCTTTCGCTACAGACCTCTCTTACTGGCGAATTGCCAACAAGAGAGGCTGCTGTAAAGACAATAATACCTAGTTAACTAAACCACGACGCTTTAATAAAGCATCCGTTGATGGTTTCTTACCAGTAAACTCGATGTAGTCTTGCATCAGATCTTGGCTGTTACCTTTTGACAAAATAGTGTCACGGTATTTTTGGCCATTTTCTAAGGTTAATCCACCGTTATCCATCATGTAAGAGAACGCGTCAGCGGCAAAAACTTCAGTCCACAAGTACGCGTAGTAACCTGCTGAGTAACCGCCACCGAAGCTGTGGCTAAAGTAGGTAGTTTTATAGCGAGGAGGTACTGGTGTGTAATCCAAACCGTGTTTTGCGAGTGCTTGTTTTTCAAAGGTTGCCACGTCAGTGATTTCAGTCTCTGAAGTAATTGAGTGCCATTCCATATCCAGTAAGGCTGCTGCTAAGTATTCAACTGTGCCGAAACCTTGGTTAAAGGTATGCGACTTTAATACTTTAGCCAGTAGCTCTGCTGGAATAGGTTCGCCCGTTTTATAGTGCTTAGCGTAGTTGGCTAGCACTTGTGGGTCGATACTCCAGTCTTCGTTTGCTTGTGATGGAAACTCAACAAAGTCACGAGCTGTTAACGTGCCAGCAAGGCTTGGATAGTTAACTTGTGAGAATAACCCGTGAATAGCATGCCCAAATTCATGGAACATGGTGCTCACTTCGTCGAATGTCATTAGCGTTGGTTGACCGTCGGCTGGCTTTGGAATGTTGAGTGCGTTGTAGACAACAGGCTTAGTGCCTTTTAAGAATGACTGGCTGACTAACTCATCCATCCATGCACCGCCACGCTTGCCTTGGCGCGCGTATGGGTCTAAATAGAATAAACCAATAGAGCTACCGTCTTTATTAAAGATTTCATATGCGGTGACGTCTTCTTGCCACACAGGTAAGTCAGTACGAGGTTTTACCGTGATGCCGTAAAGCTTATTCATTGCAAAGAATAAGCCGTCGTTTAATACGGTATTCATTTCAAAGTATGGCTTAACTTGGCCGTCATCTAGGTCATATTTGGCTTTACGAACTTTTTCAGCATAGTAAGCCCAGTCCCATGGTTCAAGTTTGAAGTCTTTACCGTCTTTAACGATTTCAGCTTGAATATCAGCGGCTTCCACTTTTGCTTTAACCAGTGCTTTAGGGGCTAAATCGTCGAGAATTTCGTAAACGGCTTCTGGGGTTTTGGCCATTTGGTCGCCAAGAGAATAAGCAGCCCATGTTGGGTAGCCGAGTAGTTCAGCTTTTTGTGCGCGCAGTTGAGCAATTTTAATGTTTAATGGCGCGTTAGTGTCCATGGCGCGATAAGCTGAAGTTTCCCATAGCTGTTTACGTAAATCGCGGTTTTTCAGGCTAGACAATAGCGGCTGAGTGGTGGTGTTGACTAAGGTGATCATGTAACCCGTTTTGCCAGCATCTTTTGCGGCAGCGGCCAATGAAGCGATGTCGCTGTCTGATAAGCCATCTAGCATGGCTTTGTCTGTCACGACGATGACGTCATCTTTAAATGATTTCAATACGTTTTGCGAGAAACTGGTTTCAAATTTAGCTAATTCACCGTTTAATTCACGCATTTTAGTTTTGTCTGCATTAGACAGTTTAGCGCCGGCACGGACAAAACGGTCGTAATACACTTCAACTAAACGTAAGTCTTCACCAGTTAATGTTGCTTTGTTTTTATAAACCGCTTGAATGCGAGCAAATAACTTATCATCAAGATAGATATTGTCTTGATGTGCCGTTAGTTTCGGTACGATTTGTTCTTCAATACTGGTGAAGTTGTCATCTGAAATGAGCCCTGACAGATTGAAAAATACCCGTTGTGTGCGATCTAAAATCGCACCGGTTTTTTCAAGTGCAACAATAGTATTGTCGAATGTGGCCGCTTCACTGTTATTAGTAATTGCTGCGAGTTCAGCATTATGTTCTTTTATGCCTTGCTCAAATGCTGGTAAGTATTCGCTGGTGGTTATCTTGTCGAACTGAGGAGCCATGTATTGTAAAGGGCTTGGTGTTAACAGAACGTTTTCAGCAGTTGCTGGTGCTTGGGTCATGGTTGATGCTTCTACTGTTTCGGCTGCCGCTGAGGTGTTTGCTGATTGCTCTGAACACGCGCTGAGCATCAATGCAGCACTAACTGCAGTGGTAATAAGTGTTTTACGCATTGTAATATCCTTGGGTCTTGGCCCTTTTAGGTGTTTGTATGCCTATTCAAAATGTGTTGCGTGGCTGAATAGTGACAATAAAAACGTAATGAAATCGTACCAAACTCAAAAATAAGCGGTTGCTCATCAGTTGGTATAACTTAATACAATACCAAGCCTGTGCCTTGCCGCAAAGGTTAAAGGGATTAACTAAGATTAATTATTGTAACTAAAGTTGCCAATAGTGATATTTGTTAGATTTTGCTGCAAATCGAGCGCAATTGTAGTGCTAATTTGGCTATATTCGCGTAGCTTAATAGCAATAAGTAGCACGATGAGGGTGATAGATGAAAGCAGGTAAACACGATACAAAACTGCTCAAGCTCGCGATGGAGATTGGCATGGGATATGCGCAAAAGCGTGGTTTTGATGATTTTGGCAAAGGCATTTCACCAAAAGATAAAATCGAGTGTATTTATCGATTGTTAGTGCAAGACAATTTAATTCAGCCCTTGGCCGAAGATAAAGATGATGGCCCGAATCGCAAACATAAATTGATATTGTGGATTAGTAAGCAGCTGCCTAAAGAGCATGAGTTATTAAACTAACGTTATCAACAGGCACCATAAAATTAAGCCCAAATGAAATGCTATTTCATTTGGGCTTTTTTATTGATGTTAAGGGTATATTGCTGGTACTGGCTTTAATCCAGACTGTTATATTTCGTAGATACTTTAGTGTTTAGCTATTGACCTAGCGTGATTCAATTTCAACAATTTTTAAGCTTATCAACTGCTTTTGCCATTGCTGCTTATTAACACCTTCTACCCAAATGGCATCACTTTGACGATGCTGGCCTTTGCGCAGGTACGTTTCTGGCATACGGAATATCGCTTCCCAGGCTTCAAGCTTTTCTGTTTTAAGCAACTCACCCATGTCATTGTAAAAACTCACTTCAACTTCAACAACCGTGACATGTTCGTTGCTGGTGCTGTCAAAATCGAACACTAAGCCGAGTTTATCGCCTTTCCATTTTGTGTCTGCAAGGGTGATTTTAATGCCATCTTTAGCCGTACTCGCTAATAATTCTGGCTGTGCTAACGCCGTTGCTGTTAAACGGGTAGTTGATACCTGAGTATTAACTGCTGGCGCAGTGGGCATGGTTACCGTTGGCGCTGCAACAGGGGCTGCTGGTGCAATTGTAGCGGGTGTTGCTATGCTTGTTTGCTCTGTGATGCCTGCTTTAGCGGCGAGCTCTGCTTGGGTTACGGTTTCAGTAATGATGTATTCCCAAGTGAAATCGTCTTTTAGGCGAACATTGGCGCCATTTTCTAAGGTGATCACCGCGACATCGGCGGCCATTGCTGCTGGAGCAAGGAATAAAAATAGGGCTGATGCGATCGCATTAAGTTTGGTTTTCATCTATTCGTCCTGATTGAAAGTCGTTACTACTTTGGCTCATTCTACGTACATTTATCGTTGAATTGGAAATAAAGTAGATTGTAGATCCATATTATATCCGCTCATGTTAAGTATGGTTTTATCGCTGTGGCTAGGTTATGCGTAAGTCCACTGTAGATGGTGAGTTTAAGGTTAAAAAATATACTGTTTTAAACGCAGTTTGTTGATGTTGATCAAATTTAGGTACCTCTTTGTGCGCAACACTGGTTGGGTTTCGAATACATAGAGGACGTGTGATGAAAACTTATTATTCAGTATTAATGTTATCTACGGTTTTATTACTAAGCGCTTGTGGTGGCAGCGATAGCACAACCGATGAAGTTATCCCTTTAGGGCAGTTTTCTTTAGGGGTGTCTGATGCGCCTATGGCTGGAGTGTCTCGGTTAGGATTAGTGATGAATGAACTTGTTATGACAGACGCAGCGGGTGAAATTCACCGTTATAGTTTGCAACATAGGGAGTTTAATTTACTCGATTATCAAGGCATGAACCGACATCTTGCCATTGATAATATCGATCTACCTGTTGGCCAATATCATAATGTTCACGTGACAATTGATCAGGGTGATGGCAATCAAGGTTGTTATGTTGAAGATGGTCAAGGCCGTCATAGTTTGCAAGTTGAAAATGGTTATTTACCAATAGATGATGTTGAGATTATTGCTAACCAACAACGTGTAATGACGTTGGAAATTAACTTATATCGGGGTTTATTAAGGGAGCAGGAACAATACCAACTAAGTCATAATGCAATGTGGTCAGTGGATAATAGTCAAATGGGACATTTAATTGGCGAGGTTGATCCGCAATGGATTGCCAATTGTGAAACTGACTATGCTGCTGTCACTCCTGTTGGTGGGGAGTTTTATCATTTAGCCTATTTATATCCTGAAAGTGTCACCTCTGTTGATCAAATGGCCGATATGGGCACAACACATCCAGCAGGGCTAACGGCTCCGTTATCGGTGAGCCGGTTGTTACAAACTGTGGATGGAGATTGGTATTTTGCAATGGGCTATTTGCCTGTAGGCAATTACCGCGTTGGTTATAGTTGTTTAGGTCATTTAGATGATCCAATCATTGATGACATTAGCGCAGGGCCTTTTGCTATGTATGAAGATGCAGGCGCTATCACCATTGAATCTGGCCCTCTCGGCGGACAACAAACGATACATGAGTGCGGCAACGGCAATGGTGGCCATCATCAAGGGCATGGTGGCTAGTGCTGAGACTAGTTGAACTTTCTATCATTTTATTAATGCGTTATATTTTTTTAACAAGACTTTTTACCCATTTGATTTGGTCAATCAACTAACAATCAGTAAGACATCATTGCTTGTATGTCTTACTGACTCTAGCTAGGTTATTTTCCGATATTTATGCTCATTATGTCGCGAACGATAGTAATTTTTGCGCGTCATACCTCAGTTATCCCCATCGAAATGACCCAATAACAAATCGCTAATATTAGCGATTGCTGAAGGTGATGTAGCTCATAAAAGCTGACATTAGTGCCAAAAACGGCTGTTGATTTACAGGGTAAAGCGTAAACTCATCCTTAACATGTAAAATTTATACATGAATAATATTTAAGGAGTAGAGTTATGTTTTGTGTGCAATGTGAGCAAACCATTAGAACACCGGAAGGCAATGGCTGTAGTTACTCGCAAGGTATGTGCGGCAAGTTAGCGTCGACGTCTGATATTCAAGATTTATTAATTTATATGCTGCAAGGCGTGTCGGCTTACGCAGTTAAAGCCCGTGAGTTTGGCATTGTAGACAGCGACATTGATGTGTTTGTCCCTAAAGCCTTTTTTGCCACACTGACTAACGTCAACTTTGATGATGACCGTTTAATTGATTATGCCTATCAGGCTCAAACCTATCGTGACCAATTAAAAGCGGCTTATATGGCTGCCTGTAAAGGCAAGGGCGTAGAGCCAGAAATGGTTAGCGCCCAAGGCGAGTTATTGCTCGGCGCTTCAAAGCCTGAAATGTTAGCCCAAGCACCCATGGCACTGCCTAATCGTGGTGACGTGCATGAAGATATTCTTGGCTTACGTTTATTATGTTTATACGGTTTAAAAGGTGCGGCTGCTTATATGGAGCATGCTCGCGTATTAGATCAAACTGACGTTGATGTGGCTGCTGAGTTCCATAACATCATGGCATTCTTAGGCGAAGACTCTATTGATGCTGACAAATTATTTGCTACAGCAATGCAAATTGGCCAATTAAACTATCGCATTATGGCGATGTTAGATTTAGGCGAAACCACCTCATTTGGCCACCCAGAGCCAACGCAAGTAAATACCAAATCTGTTAAAGGCAAGGCGATTTTAGTGTCTGGCCACGACATGAAAGATTTAGAGCTTATTTTGCAACAAACCGAAGGCAAGGGCATTAATGTCTTTACTCACGGTGAGATGTTACCCGCTTTGGCTTACCCAGCCTTTAAAAAATACGCGCATTTAGTCGGTAACTACGGCGGTGCTTGGCAGAATCAGCAAAAAGAATTCGCCACTTTCCCTGGCGCAGTGGTGATGACCTCAAACTGCATTATCGACCCTACAGTGGGTGAATACTCTGACCGCATTTATACCCGCAGTATTGTCGGTTGGCCTGGTGTGACCCATGTTGAAGGTGATGACTTTAGCGAAGTGATTAACAAAGCACTCGCGCTTGAAGGCTTTATCTATGATGAAATCCCTCACATTATCACTATCGGTTTTGCTCGCAATGCATTAATGGCTGCAGCACCAACAGTGGTTGAAAACGTTAAGAATGGTTCTATTAAGCACTTCTTCTTAATTGGTGGTTGTGATGGTGACAAATTAGAGCGCAATTACTTTACAGACTTAGCTAAGTCTGTGCCTGATGATTCAATTATTTTGACCTTAGGTTGTGGTAAGTACAAATTCAATAAACTGGAGTTTGGCGACATTAACGGTGTGCCACGCTTGTTAGATATTGGCCAGTGTAATGATGCTTATTCGGCGATTCAGTTAGCGTTAGCGTTAAAGGACATTTTTGAATGTGACCTTAATGACTTACCGTTAAGCATTGTGTTGTCGTGGTTTGAGCAAAAAGCGATTGTAGTGTTGTTAACCTTGCTATCTCTAGGGGTGAAAAACATTCGTACAGGCCCAAGTGCACCAGGGTTCTTAACTGAAAACTTGGCCAATATCCTTGAGCAACAATTTGGTTTACGTACCACTACCGATGTTGAATCAGACTTAAAAGCGATGATCAAGGTAGCTTAATCCTAGCATAACAATCGTGCATCTAAGCCAGGCTTGTTTGCACGATTACGACTTAAACGATATGAGATTTTCATATCGATATCTGTGTTTTTTACTGCGTTAAAGGTATCAAAATGAGTAGTACTCCCTCAGTTGGTTTTTCATTTTCACAAGCGCTTTGTGCCCAAGCAGCTAAATCTGTTACACCTGTTAACGAGGCCCCCGTTATCAAGACCACGCCAACGCTTGAATCTACAGCACAGGTTAGTCCGAAAGCACTTTTGGCTGCCGATAACTGGCAACGAGGCGAGGTACAGCTTTGCTGTGTTGAAAAATGGCATGAAACCCACGATGTGGTCAGCTTTCGCTTTCAGGGCCTTACACCGGTTAAATTTAATTTTAAACCGGGGCAGTTTATTACCTTTAAGTTAGATATTAATGGCGACAAGGTTTATCGCAGTTACACTATTTCATCGTCACCTTCACGACCATTTTCATTAGTGGTGACGATTAAAAAAATCGCTGGTGGCGTGGTGTCTAATTACTTAACTGAGTCGCTCAACGTAGGTGATGAAGTGACAGTGACTGGCCCAGATGGGATATTTAACTTGGTCGACATTGAGGCCGATAAATACTTATTTTTAAGCGCCGGTTGCGGTGTGACGCCAATGCATTCTATGTCGCGCTGGCTTTGCGATACCACCACCGATAGCGATATTGCCTTTGTACACAGTGCCAAGATGGTCGATGACATTATGTTTGCCAATTCAATGGCGTCGATGGCATCTCGTAGCCAACATTTTAATCTTAATTATGTACTTGAGTCTGATGATAATCAGCAACATTTGACTGATAAATATGCTTCTACAAGTTGTGAAAGTGGTCGTTTAAGTTTAGCAACCTTAGTTAAGTTAGTGCCAGATTATCAACAGCGTACCGTATTTGTGTGCGGACCTGAGCCCTACATGGCGGCAGTAAAATTAATGCTTGAAGCTGCCGAATTTGATATGAGTCAATTCAATCAAGAAAGCTTTGGTGCCAGTAGTGCCATGGGGTTGAAAGCTGCATTAGAAAGTAATCCATCAACCGAGCAGTTTATGTTGAGTATAGGTGACAAACAGGTGCCGTTAAGCGGCGATCAAAGCCTACTTGATGGTATCGAGTCAGCAAAGATACCGATAATTGCCGCATGTCGTTCTGGCGTATGCGGTGCATGTAAATGCCAGGTTGTTTCGGGCACCACAGTATCGTCTAGTCAAATGGCGTTAACGCCAGACGAAATTTCCGCGGGGTTTGTGTTGGCCTGTTCAACTAAAATAACCTCGAATGTGCGCTTACAAATGTGATTAGGGTAAATATCTCCCTATTTGTAGCTTCAACACTTAGCCTGTAAACATTTAATGCTACGAGTCTACTCTTGGTTACGACTAATCTTGTGAGGTGATCGAGGTGATTAAGTATTGTTGGGCAAAATCATCAGCATCTACTGGTTTACCCAAATAATAACCCTGCCAGATGTTGGCGCCTTGTGTCGCCACAAAGTCGGCTTGAAATTGATTTTCAACGCCTTCTGCAACCAATGATAACTGTAAGTTATTTGCCATGGCAATAATGGTGCTGACTAACTGTCGGCTCTGTTCTGAGGTATCAAGATTGCAAATAAAACTGCGATCAATTTTAACCGAATTAAACGGATAATGTTGTAAGTAACTGAGTGACGAATAGCCAGTACCAAAATCATCTAACGATAAACGGATCCCGTGCTGATTTAACTTGCTCAATACATCTTGGGCACATACTGTATCGTGGATTAACGCATTCTCGGTCAGCTCAATTTCAAGTAAATAGCCAGGTATTTTGTATAACTCAAGCAAGTTAACAATCTTGTCGACCAGGTAGCTGTCTTTTAGCTGTATGGGTGACATATTGATCGCCAGATAAAAATCTTGATTATAGAGTTCTCGCCAATAAGCTAATTGTTTCAGCGCACTTCTTAATACAAAATAACCCAGTTCAATGATCTGTCCTGAATGTTCTGCAATTTCAATAAATTCAGTTGGTGAAACTTGGCCTAACGTTGGGTTATGCCATCTTATCAGCACTTCAGCACCGACAACATTTTTGCTTTGTGTGCATACAAACGGTTGGTAATGTAACGACAACTCATCGCGTTTAAGTGCGCCTCTTAGTAATGATTCCATTTGTATGCGACTAGACAGTTCAGATTCCATTTTTTGGTTAAAGAACTTATAGCTATTACTATTACCTGTTTCACAATGAGACAGAGCCGCACTGGATTTTCTCGATAGGTCCATAAATCGGCTACCATCGTTAGGATAAAATGCGACTCCCATTGCGGTGGTAACGGATAATGACAAGTCTTCGACATAAATTTCTTGGCCAAAGTGCTGACATAATCGACAGCAAAAATTCGCTATTTTATCCGCGAACAGCCGTTTTTTTGTGGTGATAACGATACAGAAGGTCGTCTCACTGACAATGGCAATATAGGTGTTATTCGTCATAAAGCGTTGTAGCTTTTGCGCCACTATACTTCGCACTTTTTCACTGATGTCATAACCTAAACCGTCTTGAACGACTTTTAAGTTGGTGATGCTGAAATGGATTACTGAAATACAGGTAAATTCATTTTTTGTCGTCAGTTGGTTAAACATGGTTTCGAGCTGATTGAATTTAGGCAAGCCAGTAACGATATCAAAACGTTGTTGAATATCTAATAGTTTTTCCGCTGCAACTCGTGAGTCGATTTCCTGCATTAATTCATTGTTAAGCTTCTCTAATTCAAAAGTCCGCTGCGCAATACGAGTTTCTAATAGTAAGTTGGCTTGTACCAGTTTTTCCTTTTGATCAAGTATTTCTAGATTACTTTCAACATTTTTACGAAAGCACTCCAATAGCATGATGATGTCGGCGGAGTAGCCTTTTGCTTTTTTGTCTGATACGCAAATGGTGCCAAAGGTCTCGCCGTTGGGCCAATTGAGTGGTAAGCCGTAATAAGAAATCATCCCATGGGCAAGATCTGGATTTTGGCTCCAAAGGGGGTCGTTTAATGCATTCTCAACGTGTAATTCAGTTTGCTGTTTAATCACTGATTCACAATATAAGCCATGGCCTAGCTTGCCCTTCATCCCGGGTGTATATGGGTTATCGGTGTTATTGTTGGCGACACAGACTTCCACTTCATTAGCATGAAGTTTCATGATTAATGATGCTGGCACTTTAGCGACCTTGGCGATGAGGTCGACAGCCGTTTGCCAAGACGTTAGCATTTCTGGCGGTATTGAAATGGTGTTATTTTTCAACAACATTATGACCTCTTATTTTATTGTTACTCAAAAAACATACTGTTTGTACGTAACGAGATACGTCAACAGGTCGCCACTCTGTAACATTGGCGAATTCGAGATTATTAACATTTAAAATAGTGAATCGTTACAAATTATTTTAAAATCAAATGCTTAAAAGTTTTGTGTAAAGTGCAACGAGATAGTGTGAGGTCTTGAATGAAGGGAAATACTGGTTGGGTAATTTCTAAAGAGTCCATTGTGATGCTACATAACGGGCTAACTGCCGTAGCTACTCTTTCATCCATGAATCTCGCATCGATCCCTTACAACGTACAATAACAAACTAACATAAAATACTATCACTATGTTGGTTATTAATGTTTTTGTCGCGAGTTCGAGCGCAGCTGGTCTGGTTATATGGATTAGCTTGGCATTGATAGTGAAACATGAGCTTGGCTAATAGTCAGCTTGGATCATAAAGCCTGCTTTATTGGCAAAGCAGGCAAGCAATGTGCGGTTAGAGCTTTTGTTAAATTTAGTATTTAACCTGAACTTGGGATCAGAGGTCGTTATTTGTTGTTAAATGACATCACATAACGATTGAAGGTCAACTCGCCATCTTGGTATTGGGAGTGGTAGGTCATTCCTAGTTTAGTCGCAACATTAATTGAACCGCTGTTGGCATCGGCGACATCGGCATAAACAATGTCTAAATTCATATGTTTGTTTGCGTATTCAATACAAGCCTTATTAGCTTCAGTGGCTAAACCTATCCCCCAATAATCTGGATGTAAGCGGTAGCCAATATCAATGGCATTGATGCGGATTTCATTTTTAAAACCGCAAAACCCAATAACAGTATTGCTATCTTTAAGGACCACAGCCCAACGACCAAAACCGTACTGTTGATATTCAACTAACCAAATATCACGAATGATGTTTTCTGCATCTTGCAACCTTGTGCACACTCCCGCATCGCCAGTGTAACGATTAACCTGCTCAGGGGTATTAAAGTGCAATACTGCAGGAGCGTCTTCAAGAGTAAATTCGCGAATAATTAACCTTGGCGTTTCAGTAATGACTTTCATTATTTTTCCTTTTGATTGGTTTCCCTGCTTATCCTCTGTATGACCACAATGAGTTAATCTTTTAAGCGAGTGCCAGGAAATTAAAACCCATTACAAAGTGGCCTAAGCTTGTGGTAGGTTAACATATTCAATTTCCGACAATTAAGAATAATATGGCCTGCCTTCGTGTTGTTTACCCGTTATTAGCGTTAGCGATTTCAGCTGCGTCACTGTCATTGACAGCTGCTGCAAGTGAACTTGATCAATCTGTCACTAAAGCTTTGCCTAAACTTGAGCAGCTTTATTTACATTTGCATCAACACCCTGAATTGTCATATCAAGAAAAAGCCACTAGTCAACGTATGGCGCAAGAGCTTAAACAACTCGGTTTTGAAGTGACGTCAAATTTTGGTGGTTATGGTGTGGTTGGCATTGTTAAAAATGGTAATGGGCCAGTGGTGATGATCCGCGCTGACATCGATGGCTTACCTATTATTGAACAAACGGGCAAAGAATATGCCTCGACCGTGACCACAGTAGATGCCAGTAATAATACCGTGGGGATTATGCATGGTTGTGGCCATGACATTCACATGACCAGTTTAATTGGCACAGCACAACAATTGATGCTTCACAAAGCCGATTGGCAAGGTACGTTAATGATGGTGGCTCAACCAGCAGAGGAGGTCGGTGGCGGTGCAAAAGCCATGCTTAAACAGGGGTTATTTTATCAATTCCCAACACCAGATAGTATTATTGGTTTACATGTTAGTGCAGCAATTCCAGCAGGAAAAGTCGGCACCGTAAGCGGTTATGCTTTGGCGAATGTTGATTCGGTTGATATTACCATTAAGGGGAAAGGCGGCCATGGCGCTTATCCGCACGCAACCATAGATCCGGTTGTTATTGCTGCGCGCACCGTACTTGCACTGCAAACCATTGTTAGCCGCGAAGTGTCACCATTAGAGCCTAATGTGGTAACTGTTGGCTCGATCCATGGTGGATCAAAGCACAATATTATTTCCGATGAGGTCAAGCTGCAACTGACATTACGCTCTTACAATCCTAAGGTTCGTGAGCAGCAAATAGCGGCGATTAAACGGATTACTTCGGGTATTGCAATAAGTGCAGGCTTACCTGATGAACTTATGCCTGTGGTGTATGTGCATGATGATGAAACTATCCCTTCAACGTATAACGATCCCTCATTAGCCGCTAAGGTTAAAGCCAGTATTGAAGCCGAGTTAGGTCGTGATAATGTGCTGGTAGCACCGCCCGTAATGGCTGGCGAAGATTTTGGTTTATATGGACTCACGCCAGAGAAACGTCCTATTACCTTATTTTGGCTTGGCGGGGTCGACCCTAGCCTGTATCAAGCGAGCCTTGAGTCTGGCGATACCTTACCGTCTTTGCATTCGAGTCAGTTTGCACCCGATTATCCGTTAACGATTCGCACTGGTGTAAGAGCGATGACGCGCACCGCGATGGATTTATTTAATCAGCCAGCGCAATAAATTCCAAGTGTTCAGCGATAGGATTTCCTTTAGCGATAAGTGGAATAGCAGCTATAATGGCGGCTATTCTCATTTTTAACCCCGTGGGCAGTATATGATTGTTTTTACAACTAATCTTGGCGATTTTACCGTAGAACTGGAAATGGAACGCGCGCCAGTTTCATCAAAGAACTTTTTAAAATATTGCCAAGATGGCTTTTATGAAGGAACGATATTTCATCGAGTGATTAAAGGCTTTATGGTGCAAGGTGGTGGCTTAACCGCCAAAATGAAAGAAAAACCCACTCGTGACCCGATTGCCAATGAAGCCAATAAAGGCTTGAAAAACGTGATCGGCACATTAGCGATGGCGCGAACAGATGCACCACATTCTGCTACTGGGCAGTTCTTCATTAATGTTGCCGACAATGATTTTCTCGACCATGCAGCCATGACTAATGCTGGCTGGGGTTATGCTGTATTTGCTAAAGTCACAGCGGGGATGGACGTTATTCAGCAAATGGAGCGGGTGAAAACTACCACCATGGCTGGCCATGAAGATGTGCCGCGAGAACCTATTATTGTTGAGAAAGTGACTATTATTGACGAAAAAACTGTGGCTTGAGATTGTTGATTTAAGAGTTTTGATTCAGTGACTTGAATCAAATATCTTTCTTAACGTTTCAGTTTTGGTCTGTGCTTAAAGGCATAAATACAAAAAGGTTCGACAGTGATGTCGAACCTTTTTTTGATCGGCAATTAACACCAAATTACATTAAAGTGTGAAACGGATACCAATGGCAACGCCGTCATCTTCAGACACTTCCATTCTTGCTTGTTGTGCTTTGTCTGCGCTGGTGAAATCGCTGTAATCACGACGCGCTTCAATATACACAACAGTATCTGGATCAAATACATAATGTAAACCTACTACGAAAAACTGACGTTTGAACATGTCATTTGGGTCAGCATTATAGTTAGGTTGGATGACATAGTTAGTGCCAGCATCTAAGATGTTATACGACAAGAACGTACGAATATTGTTATCAAACTTGTATGAGAATAATGATTCAAGACCTACAGCGTCGTTAATTAAACGGCCGATATTGTCGGTGTCATGATTTTCATTTTTGTTGACGTTGGCAGCAGCATAAAAACCATTCTGGTCAAAGTTGCCCCAAGTAATGCCCATGCCGTAAATAAGATCAACAGCAGTAGATGAAGTGCCATTACCAAAGGTCACATCAAACTCACCGCGGTTAACACCAGCAGTTAACACTAATTTGTCTGTTGCTTGATAAGTTACTGCACCACCATAGGTGTAGTTATACTCAACTTGTTGCGCAGAAGGTGAACTTGCTGCCCATAATTCTTCACAGGCATCTTGAGTAATATTTTCAACATCGCAAGTATAGAAAGCGCTGTTTTTAAGTTGCGCCTGTACTGCAAAACTGACATCGCCAAAACTGTTACGATATTGAACAGTTTTGTCGCCACGACCAACACCGTTTACCGCACCGTCATCTTTGTTATAAGTATAAACACCGGCAGTGTTACCGTCCCACACAAAACCATAGTTGGTACTGTATACCACGTCATACCAAGCACCCCACTGCTTGCCAATTGTGATGCTACCGTATTTGTCGTGTGATAAACCTGCATAGCCAAGACGGTTATAGAAAAACTCTTCTTGGATTGATTCAAAGCGGTTGTTATACACAATATCTGTGCTGCCTACAGGGTTTACACCCCATTCAAGCAAAGCGTATGCTTTCCAATCATTTTGTAATTGACGACTAAAACCAAAATTAATTCGAGAAGCACCGTTAACAACTTCTGTTTCGCCTTGGGTATTGATGACGCGCGCATCGATAAATCCGCCAATTTTAACAGCATTGACATCATCTTTATAAATTTCGATTGCTGAGGCCGAAGGGATAACCAGAATGGTTGAAATCAATGCTGCAACTAAAGTTTTATTCATTTTAATCTCTTGTCTTGTTATTTGAGTAAGCACAGCTTAGTCCGTTAATATATCTTTCCATTGAGACGACGGAGAGTAGCAAACCATCAGTTGACTAACAAAGTGAAATATGCTCAAAAAAGGCGATATACATCATAAAATGCATTGTTCAATGACTTAGCTAAAGCTCGTGTTAATAGCGAGTTAGGTGCCAGTTAATAATTGTAAGCAAATGTTAATTGGTGGTTGCTTATGCATGTAAGGTAGTTTTTTACCCAGTCATAGTGGTGTGCATTTTATCTATAATTAATTTGATGTAGATCGCTACTTTATTCTTCAAATGTCATACGCTTAATTAGGCACTGTTATCGATTTTTCGGGAGCAACACTATGCACATGACTTTGCAGTTTTTCGGCGCAACGGAAGAGGTCACTGGATCTTGCCATTTACTCACGGTCAATGGACAGCAAGTGCTGCTTGATTGTGGCTTAATTCAAGGGAGTAAAGCTGACGCGTTACGTAATCACGATCCTTTTCCATTCGATGCGACACAAATCCATGCAGTAGTATTAAGCCATGCACACATTGATCATTCCGGCCGTTTGCCTTATTTGATTAATCAGGGGTTTACTGGCCCCATTTATACTCAAAAAGCCACTGCGCAGTTATGTGATGTCATGTTGCGCGATGCGGCCATGCTGCAAGAAAGAGATACCGACAGGCAAAATAAAAAACGAGCTAAACATGATTTAGCGCTGCTTGAGCCGTTATTTACTGAGAAAGATGTCGATCAAGTGATGGCACAATTTGAGGTGGTAGATTACGGTCAACGAGTGCAGGTTGCCGATGCGGTAGAAGTTTGTTTGTCTGATGCCGGGCATATTCTAGGTTCTGCTGTGGTTGAGTTGTGGTTAGGCAATAAACCTGAGCAAAAAAAACTGGTGTTTAGTGGTGACTTAGGCCGAGCAGGCATGCCTATATTGGATGACCCAACCTTTATTGAACAAGCCGATTTGGTGTTGATGGAAAGCACCTATGGCGATAGATCTCACCGCAGTTGGCAAGATACCTTGGTCGAGTTGAAATCCATCTTTAAAGATACGATTCATCAGAGTCGTGGCAATATTTTAATTCCCGCGTTTTCGGTTGGGCGTGCCCAAGAGTTGTTATATTTGTTTCATTTATATGCCAAAGAGTGGGATTTATCTGGTTGGCGTATTTGCTTAGACAGCCCTATGGCGATAAAGGCTACTGAGATATATGTTAATAATTACCCATTAATGGACGATGATTTTAAGCGCTTTACCCGCTTATCTCCCGGGAAGCATCCCTTGTTGTCTTGCGCTGAGTTTATTAATAGTACCGAAGAGTCGATAGAGCTAAATGATATTCATAAAGGGCTGATTATTATTGCGGGCAGCGGTATGTGTAATGGCGGCCGTATTCGCAATCATTTTGTGCATAATTTGTGGCGTACCGAAGCCGATATTATTATTTGTGGTTTTCAGGCACTAGGTACACCCGGGCGACTATTAGTGGATGGGGCAACAGAACTCACTATTCATGGCCAGAGCGTTAAGGTGGCTGCCCGTCTTCATACTGTGGGGGGCTTATCTGCTCATGCCGATCAAACCGAATTATTGAGTTGGTATCAGCATTTTCATCAAGCCCCCCCGGTGATTTTGGTGCATGGTGAGTCAAAAGCGCAACAAGTATTAATTGAAGCATTGAATCAAGATGCCACTCATAAACCGAAAAATAGTGCCATTGCCCAGCGCGGAGATTGCTTAGATTTAAACGCTTTGCCTGAGTTGGTATGGCTGAATAAGGCTAGTGAATCTAATGAGACACCAGAAACGTGACTCGAGTTAATGTGTTATTAGGTGATCGATTGCTTAGCCTGCGGGCTAAGCATCAATTTCGTGTTGCAGTTTTTCAATATCATCTAAAATACGCATAAACTTTTGCCCAAACTCGGTTACCTCATATTCTACTCTAGGTGGGATTTCAGGGTAGTTGGTTTTATTTAAGATGCCGAATTCGATGTTTTTCTTTAGGCATTGATTCAACACTTTAGTGCTCAGGCCTTCAACCGATTTGACCATTTCACCAGGGCGATTGATGTTATTAGCCAATAACTGATACACAGTTAACGACCATTTGCAGCCGTAAATGGTTTCAACCATACGAGCACTTTTTTCTGGCGCCGATTTTCGGGTAAATAATTTTTCGTTTGTATTCATTAATATGTACCTAAAAGTACCCATGCAACCGATTTGTACTTACTATTCAAAAGGATAGTTTACCAATAAGCTTACCACAATTACTATTACATTAGGTGCGAACACATGACGAATTTAACTTCAAAAACAGCGCTAATTATTGGCGGTACGAGTGGTATTGGTTTTGAAACGGCTAAGCAATTAGTCACTCAAGGTATTGATACCATTATTGTGGGTAACAAGGCTGATAAGCTTAATGCGGCAGTGGCGCAGCTATCATCATTAGGACATGTTAGCGGATTTCAAGCTAATTTATACGACGCAGAAGACTTAGCGCGTTTGCTCAAGATGATCGACGCAACTGATCATCATATTGCACACTTAGTGAATGCCGCTGGATACTTTAATCCTAAGCCATTTTTAGAGCATCAAGTGAGTGATTACGATATTTATATGGAACTTAACAAAGCGATTTTTGTTATTTCCCAAGCCGCTGCTAAAAACATGGTTAAACATGGCGGTGGCAGCATAGTGAATATTGGGTCTATGTGGGCTAAACAAGCCATCAAAGCCACACCATCAAGTGCCTATTCTATGGCTAAAGCAGGTTTACATGCGTTAACTCAACACATGGCAATGGAACTGGCAGACAGTCATATTCGAGTTAATGCAGTATCGCCAGCGGTTGTAAGCACGCCAATTTATGAAGCATTTATTGAACCGCAAGATATGACCGGTGTGCTTGAAAGCTTTAATGCATTTCATCCTATCGGCAGAGTGGGCAGTCCGACCGATGTTGCTAATAGCATAGTGTTTTTGTTATCAGAGCAAGCATCTTGGGTGACCGGAGCCGTGTGGGATATTGATGGCGGCGTAATGGCTGGCCGTAACTAGTTATACTTCAAAAGGCCAATGCAGTCGCCATGGTCGTTACTGTTTGGCTATCGTCCTAATATCTAACCCAGTGTTGAGTATCCGACGATTAAGTTGTCGCGATGCGCTAATGCGCAGGTTGGGGTATTAATGTTCGATGTTAGTTGGCAAGGAGCGATCTGGTTCGCCCTTTGTTAGCAGAGGTCATCTTTTGAGGCTGATTAGATTAAATCACATTTAATAAGCGTTAATATTTCATTCTATAAATCACTCTGACACGTTAAGCTATGCACAAATAAGTGATGTGAGCAGCGTGATGAAGTTAGTTAACATAGATAAAAGCCGATACCGTTCAGTTAACAATCAAGTGCAAATAGGCTTAGTGGCAACACTGGCTATTTTATCTTTGGTGTTTGGCCAACTGATGATTTATTTCTTTGGCGTTAAACAGCTCGCGGGTGTTGAGTCGACGGGCAATTTCCATCTGAACTTTACCGGTTTTATTTTAGCGATAATGGCGTGTAGTTTATTAGTTCGCAATTTACGTCATAAGCCAAGGTTTTATGAAGTGTATTACGTGTGGCAGTTAAAGCAGCTACAAAACAAAATTTTCCGTAAACTAAAATCAGTACAACAAGCCGCCAAAGATAATAATCGCGATGCGTTAGTGATACTGAGTTTCTATTATCAAAGTTTATCGTTAGTTTATAACTTAGATAACAACACCTTAACTATATCAAACGTCAATAATGAATTGGATAAACTCCAACAGTGTATTGATGCTGCTGGATATTCAATTGATGTAGAAGAGTTTACTCCCGGGATGTTGCAAGCTTTTTAGTACCCTCTATTTTTACCTACAATAAGGAGCCATGATGTCAATATTGGCAGATATTCCTTTTTCATTACTCGAACTTGCGCCGATGCGCGAAGATTCCACCATATCAGACACTTTACAAGGCAGTTTGCGTTATGCCCAACACGCCGAAAGCCTTGGTGTTAATCGTTTTTGGTTAGCAGAGCACCACAATATGCCGGGCATTATTTGTTCGGCTACTTCGATTTTAATAGGTTATATTGCCGGTGGTACCAAGCACATTCGTGTTGGTGCTGGTGGTATTATGTTGCCTAATCATCCTCCCCTAGTGGTAGCAGAGCAGTTTGGCACTTTGGCTAGCTTGTATCCGGGACGAATTGATTTAGGCCTGGGCCGCGCACCAGGCAGTGATCCGGTGACCAGTTTAGCGCTTAATCGTGATAATCAAAGGGCAGAGCATTTTCCTGATGAAGTAAGCGAGTTGCAGTCGTTACTCGGCCCAAGTCAACAGCGTGAAAACCGTCACGATAAAGCAGTACGGGCGATCCCTGGAGAGGATACCAATGTGCCGATTTGGTTATTAGGCTCTAGCTTATTCAGTGCTAAATTAGCCGCTCAGCGTGGTTTACCTTATGTGTTTGCAGGTCACTTTGCGCCACGTTTTCTGTCTGATGCCATAGCGCTTTATCGACGAGAATTTACCCCTTCTGCCGTGTTGGATAAACCTTATGTGATGGTGGGTTTGCCTTTAGTAGCCGCGCCTACCGATGCCGAGGCTCAGCATCTTAGTACGACCTCTAAACAACGTATTTTAGCGTTAATTCGTGGTCAAGAGATGTGGCTTAAGCCGCCGATCGACAGCATGGATGGTTTATGGAGCGAACAAGAAAAAAACTATGTTGATAGCTTTTTAAGTTTGTCTATTTGCGGTGGACCCGCAACCATTAAACATCGTCTAGAAGTGTTTGTTGAACAGCTTGGTGTTGATGAGTTGATGTTTACTAATGATTTGTATGACAGCGAGCATCGTTTACGTGCCCTGGATATTTTAATGAGCGTGAAACAATAAAATAGTTTGAATCACATCCCGTAAAGATGGATTAAAGCGCTCACAGTTTGTGAGCGCTTTTTTTATGTCATAACAAATCAGTGTTCATTAATAAAGTGGGCGCGAATGATTTCTAATATGGCTATTTGGGTTGCCTTGCCATGTTGATTGAATTGATTCATATTAAGTTAATCAATGACTACACGGAATGTTGCCAATGTTGAGCGTTAAACGTTTATGCCACCCGAAGCTTGCCTTATTATTCTGTACTGTTTTACTTAGCGCTTGCTCTGTCCATTCAAAAAATAGCCAACACGCTTCTGATTTACCACAGTTTAATCAAGCACTGATCCATTCCACTTCTACTGAAAATGTCCCTGAGATTGCTAGTCTGACGTATCTGTCTGAAGCACAGCGACAAGAATTAGCTGCATTTATTGCCAAAGATAATATTAAAGCACTGCCCAATCGCTTAAAAGTGTCTGAGTTCATTAAGCATAAAATGACTAATTTTAATTATGAAGGCAAAAATTATACCAGTACTGAGTCATGGAAGAATCAATCTGGTAATTGTATGGCATTGGCATTATTGACCTATTCAGTTGCAAAAGAATTGAATGTATATCCGGTGTTTCAAGTGGTTCATGCTGCGCCAATATTGACCAATATTACTTCAGATATTCTTGTCACCTCAGACCATGTGCGCACGTTTTTGTATGACGAGAAACCAAGTGGGCATTTTTTTAGTGGCGGCACTGCAACTGTGATTGATTATTTTCCGGATCGTTTTGATCGCACTGGTGCCATCGTCTCAGAATCTGAATTTTTAGCGATGTTTTATCGTAATTTAGCGGCCGATGCCATGCTAGCAAAACAGTATGAATTTGCTTTTATATTACTTGAGCGAGGGTTAATGCTAGCGCCAGATTATGATGCTTTGATCAATATGATGGCCATTACTCATCGGCGCTTAGGCGACGAACAGACAGCTGAAAAACTCTACCTGCATGCCCTTGATATTAAGCCGAATTCCTTGGCAGTATTAAGTAATTATCGCCTATTACTGGAATTACAAAACAGAATTGTAGCAGCAAAAAAGATCGACCAATACTTGTTGTCGCTTGAGTCGAGTAACCCATATAGCTACTACAGTTTGGGTATTGAGGCATTGGAGTTCAAAGATTATCAAACCACAGTCACTTTCCTAGAAAAGTTTATCGATAACGCGCCTTATTTCCATCCGGCTTATTTTGCGCTGGCCAGAGCTCAATTGGGCCTAGGCAATACAGAAAAGGCTCAGAAAATATTAAAAAAAGCGATAGAACTGACTGATATGCCAGACAGTAAAAAGCATTATTTAGCAAAATTAGATATGTTAAACAATGTATCTGATTAGCTTTTGACGCTTCATACCACAGTTGCTTACAAGCATGACATCCTTTGGCATCAACATAAAAAACCAAGACAGATGTCTTGGTTTTTTGGTGTTTAAATCAGTGAAACTAATTTATAACAGCTTAAATAGCTTGGCCATTTACGGTTAATTTCACATCAATATTGCCACGTACCGCGTTTGAGTATGGGCAAACTTGGTGCGCTGTTTTAACTAACTGTTCAGCTTCTGCTTGGCCTAAATCAAGTTCAACGGCTAGTGCCACTGTCAATGCAAAGCCACCATTATCATTGGCGCCAATACCGACCGTCGCTGTGGTTGGAGCCGCCTTGATAGCCACTTTAGTTTGGCCAGCGACATGCAAAATTGCGTTAGAAAAACACGCTGCATAACCTGAAGCAAATAACTGTTCTGGGTTAGTAAACTCACCACTACCACCCATTTCTTTTGGGTAGCTTAATTGTAAATCGACTTTTTTGTCGTCGGTAGAAACTTGGCCATTACGACCTGCAAGAGCTGTAGCTGAAGTTGTGTATAACGCTTTCATAATAGACCTCATAAAGTAGTTAAAGATATTGTTGTATCAATTCTGTTGATTGCCCTGGCTGATATCTAAATTGTGTAGATAGCTCATCATTAACTGATTAATGATATTGAGTTGCGCGCAATCTAATTGTGTTCACTATAGGCCTAGTTTTTTACTTTTGCAACTACATTGTGTGCAATTTAATTTTCTATTATGTCTGCCTATCATGATTTGATTGGCGTAAAGAGTATTTTCATTGCGGTATCAATTTGATTAGCTTGTCATTCTTCTGTCACCTTTATGTCATCATTTGCTTTCACAATAGCATCTCATTAGACCTCTTAGGCAATGCTAAGCATCGCCATATAACAGCTAACGATAAAAAGGATAGGCTATGAAACGGTTTGTAAATCGTCGAGATTTTCTGGCAATGTCAGCCAAAGGCGTAGGCGCGGTAGTCGTGTCGTATGGATTAATGGGCTGCGGTAGTGATGATGACGATGCAGTATCGGCTAAGTTTTTACAAGGTGTTGCCAGTGGCGATCCCGCCACTGATGCGGTGATTTTATGGACCCGTGTTACGCCTGATGTTGACGCCGAGGTTACCGTTTCATGGGAGGTTGCCACCGACAGTAAGTTTACTCAGTTAGTCACTAACGGCCAAATGACAACGACTAAAGACCGTGATTATACCGTTAAAGTTGACGCGGTCGGACTTGAAGCTGGACAGCAGTATTTTTATCGTTTTAAAGCTGGCGATACAGTGTCAGAAATTGGCCAAACGCGCACCTTACCAGAGGGCAGTGTTGCATCGGTAAAGCTAGCGGTAATGTCATGTGCTAACTTCCCCGCGGGTTACTTTAATGTATACGAAATGGCGGCGCAGCAAGATGATTTAGACGCTGTGGTGCATTTAGGTGATTATTTATATGAATACGCTCGTGGTGAATATGCCAGTGAGCATGCCGTTGAGCTAGGTCGTGAAGTTCTGCCGGCCGGTGAGTTATTTCTACTAGAAGATTATCGCACCCGTTACAGCCAATATCGTAGTGACGCCAGTTTACAAAAACTGCATGCTAAAGTGCCATTTATCACAGTGTGGGACGACCATGAAGTCGCTAACGATACTTGGAAAGACGGCGCCGAAAATCATAACGATGGCGAAGGTGATTTTGATCTGCGCAAACAAGCCGCACTGCAAGCGTACTTTGAATGGCTGCCTATTCGACCATGGAGTGAAGGTAACCATGAGGAAATTTACAGAAGTTTCAATTTCGGTAATTTGGTTGATTTGCACATGCTCGATACTCGGGTATTGGCTCGTGATAAGCAATTAGAATATAGCCAATACATTGATGCCACGACAGGGGCATTTAACAGTGCCACATTTTTAACTGATGTGACGGATACTAACCGTACTTTGCTAGGCCAAACACAGCTTTTGTGGTTACAGCAAACCTTATTGCAGTCTACTGCTAAGTGGCAAGTACTTGGTCAGCAAGTGTTAATGGCTAAGATGTTAATGCCAGCCGCTATTGCAACCCAACAAATGAGTATTCCGCAGTTTGCTGAGTTAGCTGGAATCGCGCAATTAGCCGGTCGCGCTCAAGCAAGTGACCCAACATTAACTGCAGAAGAATTAGCGTATTTGCAAGCGAACCAAGCTAGGTTAACTCCAGAGGTTATGACCCTACTTCAATTACCTGCTATTCCATATAATTTAGATGCTTGGGATGGTTATGCTTACGAGCGAGAAGTGATTTTAGCAACCGCGAAATCGTTAAATCACAACTTGGTGGTTATTGCTGGTGATACCCACAATGCATGGGCGAGTGAATTAACTGACAGTGGCGGGGATGTCGTAGGAATAGAATTTGCCACCAGTTCGGTATCTTCTCCTGGGCTTGAGTATTATTTGGGATTGTCAGATGCTGAAATGCCATCAACAGAAGCCGCCATTGTGAGTTTGATTGCCGATCTTAAATATGCCAATTTAAAAGACCGCGGTTATTTATTGCTGAGCTTTACGCAAGATGAAGTGCGCAGTGATTGGCAGTATGTAGATACTATTTTAGATAAAACCTTTGCTCGTTTAGACGCGCGTGGCTTCAGCGCCACCAGCACAGCAGGTAATCCTAAAGTGACTGCGGTGTAATAATGCTTGGATAATGGCCGTAATTCAGGTTGTGGCCATTTACGCCTATTTACTCACAGATAAGCGCTCATTTATATAAGAGATAACATTCAGCCACCTTTAGGTGGCTGAATGTATTATCCATAAAGCAGATAACGAAAATTAATTTATCGTCAAGGCGACGATTTTTAATGGATGATTGTCATCAAAGGCGGGGAAGTCAGGGTGACAGTGAAGCCACTGGCTGCTAGTGACTGTGCGGCCTTGTTTTTCAACACAACGCACTAAGCTGTCGTACCATGCTTGGCGATCCACTTTAGCGACATTATTACAGCAAACTATAGTGCCACCGGCTTTAGTTGTCAGCACTGCTGGCTTAAATAGGCCTTGGTAATCATTGACCAGATCGACTATACCAAAAGCACTCTTGGCAAAACGCGGGGGATCTAAAAACACTAAATCAAATTGAGTCGCGCGCAGTTTTGGGTATTTTGGCAGTTTTTGATTACGACGTCCGCCGATAGGTAAACCGGCTAATTGACGCAGTGCCGGAAACGCATCACTTTGGACAAACTCACACACATCAGTGACATTATTTAACTCGGCATTTTTTTGCCCAGCAGCCAATGCAAACGATGAGAAGTCGACATTCATGACGCGTCGCGCGCCGCCCATTGCCGCAGCAATACCAATGCCACACGTATATGAAAACAGATTTAATACGGTTTTATCTTGGCTATTGTTGCGAATAAATTCGCGGCCAATGCGCATGTCTAAAAACAGTAGTGGGTCTTGACCTTCATGACGTAATTTAGAGGTAAATGCTATACCATTTTCATGGATAACTTGGGTTGATTGTGAGTAATCTTGGGCTTCATTTTCGCTATGGTTAGCAATGCGAGAATGGCTGCCTGAGCGATCGTTATATACGATATGGAAATCAGCATGGGCGCTAAGGATGCTTGATATGTCTTCAAGTTGTTGCGCCGTTAGCGTTTGGTGAAAGGTTTGGATTAACCATGCATCGCCGTAGCGGTCGATGTTTAAGCCATTTTCACCTTCAACAGTGCCATGAAAAACGCGATAACAATCGGTCTTATCGTGGGACGCTTGCTCAAAAAAAGCACTTCGTTTGGCTAGCGCATCGGCTAAAACAGCTTGAATAGACATGGGGGCTCGTTAAATGGTGTGGCAATTGGCGCGGATTATAGCAAACATTCCCATTTAGTGAACTTACGGCAGAGACTATTCCTCAGGCAGGTATACCTTAAAGGTTTTGTCGGCAATGATTTTGCCATTGAGGGTTAATGTCATGCGCCAGTTACCAAGTTTGTTGTTAACCGGCGCCCAGATGCAATCACCCAGATAAAAGCGCCAATCATTTTCCTTGATAAACACTTCACCCTCAAACGGTGAGCGAATGTTACCGTCATCGTCAGGAATGTCAGGATGATAAATACAGTAAGTTAGTATCTGGTTTTTGGCTTTTTTGATGCGAGTGATAAAGCCAAATTCAGTATCGATAAGGGCGGGCACATGGACCGTTGCCTGTAACAAGCGCGGTAGCTCGTCACTACTATTGTCCCACTGGCTAAAAATCCCACTGTAAATAATACTGACATCCGCTTTTAATTTACTCAAGCGCTACCCTTATTCACTCTAGTGTTGATCATTTAAGTGTTTAATTGCCGCTTGTAACGCGAATTCATAACCTTGCGCGCCTAAGCCACAAATCACGCCCTGGGCTTTGTCAGAAAAGTACGAATGGTGTCTAAATGGCTCACGGGCATGTACGTTGGATAAATGCACTTCAATAAATGGAACAGCCACGCCGAGTATCGCATCGCGCAGAGCAACACTCGTGTGAGTAAAAGCAGCAGGGTTGATAATAATAAATTGTGCATCAGTTGCATGAATCGCATCAATAAGCTGGTACTCAGCATTGGACTGAATATGTTCAAGTTGAACGCCAGCTAGGGCCGCATTTTTGCTTAACTCGTCAACAATAGTTGTCAGGGTTTGGTGACCGTAATGCCCCGGTTCGCGACGGCCAAGTAGATTTAAATTAGGACCGTTGATCAATAAAATTTTTAGGGTTTGGCTCATAATGGTTCCTGTAAACATCGCAAAGTAAGTCGATTTAATCTGCAGCACAAAAGCGGTTAACAAGCATTCTTACCGAAGACGGTTATTAGGTAAACCAAAAAATGCTCAACTCGCGCATAAGGTTAAACGATTGAGCGATGGAAGAGACACTTTTTATTAATAGTCAGATTTATTTTGGCGCATTGCCTTAGTGGCACCGCGTTGTTTCTTTGTTTCAATACGCCGTTTTTGACTGCCTTTTGTTGCTCTGGTGGGGATACGAGCTTTTTGCACAATACCCACGCTTTTTACCAGTTCAATAAACTGTTCTAATGCCGTTTGACGGTTAAAATCTTGGCTGCGTGATTGCTGACACTTTATAATGATCTTACCGCTTTTAGTTATGCGATGGTCGGCTTTTTCGAGCAGTTTTTGTTGATAAAACTCAGGTAAAGACGATGAGGCAATATCAAAGGTGAGTTGAGCTGCGGTAGAGACTTTATTAATGTGCTGGCCACCCGCACCGCTTGAGCGGACAAATTGCCATTCAATTTCGTTGTCTTGCAATATGACTCGTTGAGTAATTTGTATCATTCGGGTGTGGTCGTCCCCTTAAATTGATTATCGATAAACCTATTCTTATACTTAATATTTCAAAAGTACGAGGGTTTATTTTATGTGGTATTGGCCTATTCTACCGTAATTGGACAAATTTTTCAGTGTTGTCATTTGACCACCTCTAGTCTGATCAGTTGGCTCGGAGCAACTAAAATTCTGATTGGCCTCTGAGTTATTACATATTTAATGAAATGAATAGAATAGTTTTGCTATTATTAGCGCCATTGTGGCTTTACACGATTACATCACCGTATAAAGTCTGTTCTATGGCCTGATTACAAGGCTGGAGTTGCCGTTATGTTGTGTCAAATTCCCGATATTTCCAAGGGTGTGATTAGTTTATTTGTCAGTGGCCGTTTATCGGCACAAGATTATCGTACCCGTTTACAACCTGCCATTAAGAGTTACCGTAAAGATTGGAATCAAGTGTGTCTGTATATTGAAGCAGATGTATTACTCGAAGGCTGGGAATTTGGTTCATTAACCGGCAGTGGTGAAGTGCAGTTACCTGAGTTTGATGCGCTAGTGTTTGTCGGTGGCCCTGATTGGGTGGGTAATTCTGTGAGGTTGATGGGGCCATTTATGCAAGGCGAAGTAGCATGGTTCCCATTAGAGCGTAAGCAAGATGCTGTCTCTTGGATTGCCAAACGTTCTGCGTGCTAGAAGCCGTGTGGTAGCAGCTTTTATATTGCTAACGATTATTTATGGCGAAAATGACTCATCATAAGCGTTAGCTAGTAGCAAATTATCAGCAACTGTTGCAAAATTCACCTTTAAAGGTCAGTAGGCCTTAGTATTAATCGATTACTCTAGAACAGGATTACTTATGTCATTATCAAAGCTTTTTGCCGTATCAAGTGCGTTATTGTTAACGCTTAGTTTAACGGCATGCGCCCCTGAAGTGGGGAGTGAAGCATGGTGTAAGCAAATGAAAGAAAAACAAAGTGGTGATTGGACTGCTAATGAAGCTGCCGATTATGCCAAGCACTGCGTATTTAAATAATATTGTTTAGGAGTGGGTGGTTGAGTTATCGCGTTTTGCCTTTTATGGCTAGTATAGCCAAATTACTGATTGCCATTGTGCTACTTCAATTTGTGGGCGCCAACATGGGCGCGCATCAGTTGCATGCGGGCAACAGTAACGAAGAGCAAAATAACCACCCACATCTGCAATTTACCACCGAAGTGATTACCCTTGCTGAATGTGTCGACTGTGCCTGTGCGCTCGACGGCTTAGGTATTCATTCCGTTAATGATGATCATCAGCATGCTGCCAGTAGTACCGATATTGAGCGCGTTGATGTGTGCTTAGATTGCCAGTGTCATGGCGGTCATGTGGCACTTGCTATGCTTAACGATAATATCACCCATGAGCATTTTCATGATGCTTATGCCAATGTTAGCCTGCACTACTTAGCTCCAGAATCTTTTCCGACTTATCGTCCTCCGATAGCTTAATCCTTTTAAACAGCTTTTTATTGTTTAGTTCTGCACCTTGATCTGCTCACATTGCGTAAATGAGTGCTACTTTTTTGCATTTTATTTTAACGTTATCTGACGCTTATTAAGGCTGGTGGCTAAACCGATTATCGTTGATCCCCTCTGGGGTTGTCGACGGTCTAGATTGTTTTTAGGATTGACCATGAAAACCAAATTAGTAGCGCTTTTATCTTTATTGGCAGGATTAAATGCCAAATTTACCGTACCTCATCTCAAGAGTCGTGTCGTTATCATTGCTCATTCAACAGCATGGATAAATAGCTAGAGGGGGCTATTGCTCTGTTCTGGGTTATTGACATCATTATTGTTATTGTCGAGCTTGCCTGTTCAGGCAAGCAATGAATCTACAGCAACTGACCACCAAGAGTTATTGTTAAGCTTAAATGCTGAGCAAAGACAGTTAGCCGGAATTGAAGTGTCTGAATTGAGCCTACAAGCGTTTAATTTACAGGCGGTCGCGACCGCGCAATTAATCGTCGATAAAGACAAAACCATTACCATAGCCCCGCAATTAGACATGCAGATCCTCAAGCGTCATGTAGTGCCCGGAGAGCAGGTCACCCAGGGGCAGCCGTTGTTAACCATAGGTGGTGCTGACATTGCTGCTGCCCAAGCCGATTACATTAATGCCGCCACTGAATGGGATCGGATCAAGCGCATGACCCCAGGCACCATAAGTGCCAGTCAGCGGATGCAAATCGAAGTGAATGCCGAGTTAAAGCGAGCTATTTTACAAGCCATCATGATGACACCCGCGCAAATTAAAGCCTTAGCTAAATCACCGAGTTCGATTGGCCAGTTCCAGTTATTAGCACCTATCAATGGGCGAGTTCAACAAGATGTCGCGACGTTAGGCCAGGTACTCGATGCGGGTACGCCTTTAATGCAACTCACCGATGAGTCGTATTTATGGGTGCAGGCCGAGCTTACGCCTCTACAAGCGGATCAAGTGGATATGGGCCGCAATGTGTTAGTGCGTGTCGGTGATCGTACTCGTGACGGCATTATTATTGGTCGTTCCCATGAAATTAGTGCGCAAACCCGTACCGAGCAAGTGTTGGTGAGAATGGCAAATCCAGGCCATGAATTACATGCAGGAGAGTTTGCCGAATTGTACCTAGCGGAAGATAAGCAGGTTAAATCGGTTGGCTTTATTGTACCTGATGCTGCGTTAACTCGCAGTGGTGATGGCGACTGGCAAGTGTTTATTGAGCAGGAGGGGAAGTTCAGTGCAGTCGAGGTGACTGTGGTTGAGCGTCAACGCGGGTTGAGTTTTATTCGCGGTTTAACACCGAAAACTCGGGTGGTGATCTCTGGGGCTTTTTTCTTAGCATCTGAGCAAGCCAAAGCTGGTTTTGACATCCACAATCACTAAGCGCTAGGACATCATCATGTTATATAAATTAATTGAGATTGCCGTTGAAAAGCGGTTATTGGTTTTACTTAGCTTGCTCGCAGCGGTTGTGGCTTCAATATTCATGCTGCCAAAACTAAATTTAGATGCATTTCCAGATGTGACTAATGTGCAAGTGACCATTAACACAGAAGCTGAAGGTTTGGCTGCCGAAGAAGTTGAAAAACTGATTAGTTATCCGGTCGAGTCGGCTATGTATGCCTTACCCGCGGTGACTGAAGTGCGTTCATTATCGCGCACTGGTTTGTCGTTGGTGACCGTAGTGTTTGCCGAGGGAACCGATATTTACTTTGCCCGTCAGCAAGTGTTTGAACAACTACAAGCTGCCAAAGAGTCGATTCCTGCGGGTGTCGGTACTCCCGAAATAGGCCCAAACACCTCGGGTTTAGGGCAAATTTATCAATACATTTTACGGGCTGAACCTGAAACCCATATCAGCGCATCTGAGCTGCGTAGCTTAAATGATTACTTAGTTAAGCTGATATTAATGCCAGTAAGCGGTGTGACCGAAGTATTGTCATTTGGCGGCGAGGTGCTGCAATACCAAGTGCAAGTTGACCCTAATAAACTGCGCAGTTATGGCTTGTCGCTGACCCAAGTTAGCCAAGCATTGGAAAGTAATAATCGTAACGCAGGCGGTTGGTTTATGGACCAAGGCCAAGAGCAATTAGTGGTCCGTGGTTATGGTTTATTGCCCGCAGGCGATGCTGGCTTACAAGCCATTGCCGACATTCCGTTAACCGAAATCAATGGCACGCCTATTCGAGTGGCCGACATTGCTAACGTGGCATTTGGTAGTGAAATAAGAGTCGGCGCAGTGACTATGTCGCGTAGGCAAGCTGCTGATAATAACTCGTCATCCGATGTACAAGCACTGGGTGAAGTTGTTGCTGGCGTCGTGCTTAAACGCATGGGGGCCAATACCAAAGCCACCATTGATGACATCAATTCACGTATTAGTTTGATTGAGCAATCCTTACCAAAAGGAGTGTCATTTGAGGTGTTTTATGACCAAGCCGATTTGGTCGAGCAAGCGGTAACCACAGTCGTTGAAGCGTTATTGATGGCCTTTGGGTTTATCGTGATTATTCTGGCGTTGTTTTTGGTCAACATCCGCGCCACCTTGTTGGTATTGCTGTCGATCCCAGTGTCGATCGGGATCGCGTTATTGATCATGTCTTATTATGGTATGTCGGCTAACTTAATGTCCTTGGGTGGTCTGGCGGTCGCAATAGGTATGCTCGTTGATGGCTCGGTGGTGATGGTTGAGAACATCTTTAAGCATGTTAGCGCTGAAACGGGCGCCAACCCAAATGCTGCTGTGCATCTTGATGGTGATCATCATGCTACTCGTAAAAGTGGCTCTGATGCCCAAACCCAAAGTATGGCGATTAGGGTCATGCTGGCGGCCAAAGAAGTGTGCAGCCCTATCTTCTTTGCGACAGCGATTATCATCGTGGTGTTCATGCCGTTATTTGCCCTTGAAGGTGTAGAAGGTAAGTTATTTCAGCCGATGGCGATTAGCATTATTTTAGCCATGATGGCGGCATTGGTGGTGGCATTATTTGCAGTACCCGCATTAGCGGTATTCTTGTTCAAACGCGGTGTTGTGGTGCGTCAAAGTAAAGTGCTGGCACCCATTGATGCGGTTTATCGCCGTATTTTGACACTGGTATTATCAAGCCCTAAATCGGTGATGTTAGCCGCTGTAGTGTTGTTTATCTCAAGCATGTTGTTATTGCCAAAGTTAGGCACTGAATTTGTGCCAGAACTCGAAGAAGGCACCATTAACTTACGCGTCACACTGGCACCGACAGCAAGCTTGGCCACTTCTATTAACGTCGCGCCTAAAATTGAAGCCATGCTGCTGGAGTTTCCAGAGGTGGAATATGCCTTAAGTCGCATTGGCGCACCAGAGCTTGGCGGCGACCCCGAACCTGTGAGTAATATTGAAATCTATATTGGTCTTAAGCCGATAGAACAATGGACATCGGCAAGTAACCGCTTTGAGCTTCAGCGCTTAATGGAGCAAAGATTAGCGATATTCCCGGGATTATTGCTGACCTTCTCACAACCCATTGCGACTCGAGTGGATGAGCTATTATCAGGGGTTAAAGCGCAGTTAGCGATTAAGATATTTGGCCCAGATTTGAGCATATTATCGGAAAAAGGTCAGGTACTAACAGACTTAGTCGCAGCCATTCCTGGGGCGGTTGATGTATCGTTAGAACAAGTCAGCGGTGAAGCTCAGTTAGTGGTTCGGCCTAAACGTGAAGTACTGGCACGTTATGGGATCAGCGTTGATGAAGTGATGAGTTTAGTCACTCAAGGTATTGGTGGTGCCAGCGCTGGTCAGGTGATTGACGGTAACGCTCGTTATGACATTAACCTGCGATTAGCCGCGCAATATCGTAATGCGCCTGATGCAATTGAAGATTTGCTCCTCAGTGGCGCCAATGGTGCGATTGTTCGCTTGGGCGATCTCGCTGATGTGGTGATTGAAATGGCGCCACCGAATATTCGTCGTGACGATGTACAGCGCCGCGTGGTGGTGCAAGCCAACGTGTCGGGGCGTGATATGGGCTCGGTGGTCAATGATATTTATGCCATAGTGCCGCAAGCTGAATTACCTGCTGGCTATACTGTGGTGGTGGGCGGCCAATATGAAAACCAGCAACGAGCGCAACAAAAGCTAATGTTAGTGGTGCCCATTTCTATCGCACTGATTGGCCTATTGCTGTATTTCTCGTTTGGTTCAGTCAAACAAGTGGCCTTGATTATGGCTAATGTGCCATTGGCATTAATCGGCGGCGTAGTGGCTTTATATGCTACTGGCACCTATTTATCTGTGCCCAGCTCCATCGGCTTTATCACCTTGTTTGGTGTTGCGGTGTTAAATGGTGTGGTGCTGGTGGACTCAATTAACCAGCGCAGACAATCATCAACTGAAAGCCTATACGACAGTGTTTATCAAGGTACAGTCGGGCGTTTACGTCCGGTGTTAATGACGGCACTGACGTCTGCATTAGGGCTGATCCCTATTTTGTTATCGTCTGGCGTGGGCAGTGAAATTCAACAGCCGTTAGCTGTCGTGATCATCGGCGGTTTGTTTAGCTCAACCGCCTTGACGTTATTAGTGTTGCCTACGGTTTATCAATGGTTGTATCGCGATAAACTATCATTGTCATAAAGCCTATTCGCTAAATAATACTTCAATCTTAAGCCTAATCATCTGATTAGGCTTTTTCATTTTTATGAGTAAATCATGTAAAAAACTGCTTGCTTATTTAAGATTACAGTTGTAATTCAAATAAATAGATTACGTCTGTAATCCTTTTTTGTCCTCACAAGTTTTAACAACAAATGAGCGGTATAGCATGAAAGAGATCAGCAATAGTGAATTAGTGGTGTTGCAGCAGCTTTGGCAACAGTCGCCATTAACCTCGAGCGAAGTGGTTGATGCCTTAGCACAAAGCCATGACATGCATGAGAAAACGGTGAAAACCTTGCTTAATCGTTTAGTTAAAAAACAAGCCGTCAGTTTTGAAAAGCAGGGGCGGGTTTACCATTATTCACCGTTAATCGCTGAGCAGGACTATACCGTTAAAGAGTCACTTTCTTTTGTGGATCGCATGTTTGCCGGCAAGTTAACCCCACTGGTTGCCGGATTTGCGCAGAAAAACAAGCTGTCGGCAGAAGATGTCGCCGACCTGCAAACTTTACTCGATGATTGGCAAAAGGAACAAAAGTGATGATCAATTGGTTTATGGAACAAACCCTTTCACTGAGTATGGTGTGTTTGGCAATACTGCTATTACATCGGTTTTTATTGTCTAAGCTTGGCGCGCACTATACCTATTTTATGTGGATATCAGTGCCGCTATTTGTTTTTGCCGATTTACTGCAAATGATATTACCACAGCACTTTAGCTGGTTTGGCAGCAGTAATGGCGTCTCAGTCATCGAGCAATATTATGTGTTGGCGAATGATACTGTTGCCTTGTCGGCAGGTTTACTTGATCAACGCTATTTGCCTTATCTCTACGCCGCAGTGGTTGCCTTATTAGTGATTAATATCGTAATGGAATACGCCAATCTGCAACGGTTAATTAATGATGCAAAACCGCTAGAGGTAAGCTCTAGCAAGCTTAAGGTGCTGGTTCATTCTCAGATTGAATCACCTATGTTAGCGGGATTTTTCACCCCCAGTATTTTAGTCCCTCATAGCTTTATGCAACTCGATGATAGCCAGCAGCAAGCCATTATTCAGCACGAGATGTATCACTATCAACGTGGTGATTTGTGGATGAATATATTGGCTTATGGCTTAACCGTGTTGTTTTGGTTCAATCCCTTGATGTGGCTCAGCTACCGCCGATTTAGACAAGATCAAGAATTGTCATGTGATGCGCAAGTGACCGCCGACATGAAAACCCAAGCTAAAATTGCCTATAGCAAAACACTATTGGCCTATTCACAGCATGCACCTTTGAGCATGCTACACACCCCTTATGGGGACAAAACTATCTTAAAAGAGAGGATCTTACAGATGAAAAAGCAACATGGAAAAAGCACGCTAGCATTGGTTGGAATGACCTTGGTTATTGGTATGAGTGCCTTTATGTTTAATCAGCAGGCATTGGCAGGTGACAATCTTAAGGCTAAAACCAACACTGATGCTATGGCAATGCCAGTAATCAGAATTGAGCCTAGCTATCCCATAGATGCCGCTAAAGAAGGGCTCAACGGCTATGTGCAAATGATATTTGATATTAGCCCAGCAGGAAAAGTGAGTAATGTTAGGGTAATGAAGTCAGCGCCAAAACAAATGTTCGACGCATCGGCAGTTGAGGCGCTTGAACAGTGGCAGTATCAAACTTCAGCAGATGGTTTTAAAGACGTACAAGTACAGTTAGATTATGTGATCCATCAGCCTGAAAAATCAGTGGAGAGAATCACAGTAAATTAGGGTTTAGTCATATCGCCAATATTGAAAATGATTCAATGCCTCATTGCTATGGGGCATTGAATCATTTTTAAACCTGAGGCGGTTTGGGCTTTAATTTGAGTCCCAGTTTATTGGCAAGTGGTTCGATGGCTGCGCCTTGAACAATGACCGATATCAGCACAATAAAAAACACCATGTGGATCATTTCTCGCGAACCTTCAACACCTGCCGCAGCGGGGATCAGCGCAAATACAATTGGCGTAGCGCCTTTTAGACCTATCATAGAGACAAACAAACGCTTGCGCCAAGTTGCTTGCCTAAAGGGCAGATAACACAATTGCACCGCTAATGGCCGTGCCACCAGAATAAGCAAGATAGCAGGCAGTAAAGACACCATAAACACAGGTAATAACTGCTGCGGGAATATTTGTAAGCCCAAAATAATAAACATTAATGATTGCGCTAACCAAGAAATCCCATTAAAAAAATGCTTACTGACTTCAGCACCTTTCTTTAAATAGTTACCAATAATCACTCCGGTAATGTAAACCGCAATCAGTTCGTTACCGCCTAATATTTCGGTACCAGATACTGTGATGGCAAAAGTCGCCAAAATAAATACAGGAATAAGTCCAAATTCAGGTAGTTTGATACGATTCAATGTCCAAACGGTTATTTTACCCATCAATAGGCCAATAATTGCCCCAACACCAATTTGTTGTCCTAGGTTTAATAGTATCGATATTGTTGTCGGAGCGCCGTTAGTACTATTGATAATGTAGTCGGTTAGCATGATAACCATCAGCAAGGCGACCGGGTCATTAGTGGCCGATTCGAATTCTAAAATAGTGCCGGTGCCGTGTTTTAATTTAAGTTTTTTGGATTCTAAAATAGAAAATACGGCTGCAGCATCAGTCGATGACACTACCGCCGCAAATAACATGCAAGTAATGAGGTTAAAGTCGAGTAAGGCATTCAGGATAAAGCCAAAAATGATTGTCGTGAAGATGACGCCGGCAGTGGACAGCATGCCGCCTTCTTTCCAAGAAAATTGAATATTTTTCATTGGTGTATTCAGCCCGCCCACAAATACTATGGTGTTTAATGCGAGAGTGCCAATCAACGAGGTCAGTTGCAGATCATCGTATACAAAACCAAATTCCCCATTACCAAAGGCAAGTCCTACACCCATGAAAATTAAGAGTGAGGGTAGGCCTAATGTCTTAGAAGGGTGATGGAGCAAAATGCCAATAGCAATAAGAATAGAGATCCCTAAAATAATGATATCAGATGGCATATAGGCACTCCTTGGCTAATTTAAACGTTACTAAATGGCTATTTTAACATTAAATTAGCCCAAACTTGCTTTATGAGTATTTATTAATAGTTATTAATATTAATTTATAACTCATCAGTGATTTGCACCAACTAGCATGCGTTCAGGTATCAGAGTTTATAAATAGCGGCTATGAGCCACTCTACTTTAGCTTTCATCATAATTGATAGATCTTTTTTCCTGCTCAACAATATTGGTTTGCCACATTTTCATTACATTATTTGGTGCTAATATCTGCATATAGAAGTGCATTGTGGAGATATCATGGCGATATTAATTAGTGTTTGGGGCGTTATTATCAGTTGTGTTGGGCTGTTTATGTTACTTAAGCCACAAGGTTTTGCTGATGCTATTGTTCTATTTAGTCGCCAAAGGTATTTTCATGCTGTCGAGATCATTTCTCGGTTAATGATTGGCGCAGCATTGTTACTCGATGCGGATAATACTTCATTCCCGCTAGTGTTTGAGGTTATAGCTAACTTACTGTTTATCATTGCAGTTTTTTTAGTTTTTATGACTGAAAAATATCATAAGATGTTTGCTTTATGGGCCGGTACACATTGTATTAGTTGGTTCAGACCTGCTGGTGTTAGTGCGCTGATATTTGGCTTATGGGCAGTATATGTCAGCATCAATTAACCACTCTTATTTGTTATATAAACAGTTGCTAAGTTATTTTTTTGTCTTTTTTGTTAATTTTTTTTCGCAAGTGAAATCCCTCCTAAGCCGCAGCACCATTGAACTTGAATATTTCTGAAATGTTAATGAAATGTAAGCGTAATATTTAAGCAGTCTCTTTGTCATTTTTGCAGGTTAGTTTGTCATCCAGCCAACTTACTCACATGCTTACATCCGTCTCCGGAGATGATAATGGAACTGAAAAATCTTTTTAAACTGACTGCACTTTCTACTGCTCTTGCTGCAACATTAGGGCTCGCTGGTTGTGGTGGCGATATTAATATCAATACAGGTAGTGATGTTGTTACCCCTACCACACCAACAACGCCAACTACTCCAACTCAGACAGCTCAAGAAAAATCATACAGTGGCTTTGCAACTAAAAGCACCACAATGACTGCTGTTGATGGAAAAGAAGTTTGGGTATTAAAAGGAACATTAGCGCCTTCAACCGCCGCATCAACCGTGACAACTGGTGGCCAAGATGGCGACAAAATTGTACTAGGTAACGATGTTGTTTGGCAGCTAGATGGTGCTGTCATCGCCGGTGGCGATAACGCTAATTCGGTTGAGTTATCTATTTTGCCAGGCACTAAAATACTCGGTGGTAGCGATTCTTATTTAGTGATCAGCCGTGGTTCAAAAATCATTGCCGACGGTACAGCAACTGCGCCAATCGTATTTACTTCAGTTGAAACCGCTTTAGGGCAAGAGGGTAAAGCGGGTCAGTGGGGTGGCTTAGTGTTGCTTGGTAATGCACCGGTAAACACATGTCCTGATTTAACCAATTGTTCAGCGTCATTTGAAGTGGGTAACCATAGCTACGGCGGTAACGATACTGAAGATAATTCTGGCTCAATCAAGTATGTACGCGTTGAGTTTGGTGGTTTCAAAATTAACGACACACAAGAAATGAACGGCATCAGTTTTGCTGCTGTAGGTGCGGGTACTGAAGTTGATCACGTACAAGTGCACATGAATAACGATGATGGTTTTGAATTTTGGGGCGGCAATGTTTCCGTTACCAATATCGTACTAACAGAAAACTTTGATGACTCGTTAGATTGGACTAACGGTTGGCAAGGTAGCGCACAACACGTTTATATTCGTCAAGCTGATAACGGTTCTAACCGTGGTATTGAAGCCGACAGTAACAGCGACGCAAGCGCATTACCTATGTCGAAACCAACACTCGCCAACTTCACTATCCAAGTCGCTAACGGCACTAACAGTGGCGGTGACGATGCAGAAGGCATTTTGTTCCGTAAAGGCACAGGTGTTAATGCTTATAACATGCTCGTTAAAGGTGATGTTGATTCGGGCGAATGTTTAGAAGTTAACGATGACGACACAGTAAACAATGCCAATACTGCAGAATTAATCATGCAGAACAGTTTAATTGACTGTGTTGAGCCGTTTAAAAATGCTAAGGCAGATGCAGCAGAAGGCCGTACATTGGCATTAGATGTTGAAGCATGGTTTAACGACCAAGGCGGTAACTTAGTTGCTGCAGCAGATTTAACTGACTATATGCCTAATTCATCATCGGTAGCCTTAACCGGTGGTAAAGCTGACTTAAGCAACCTTGATTCTCGCTTAGTGAATGCCCAGTATATTGGTGCATTTGACGGCACAAATGATTGGACGACTGGTTGGACTACAGCAATCCATGATGATGCGACGCCAACACCAACTGAGCTACCGGTGTTAACTTCTTGTCCTGTTGGCACCACAGCTTCAGCTGCGACAGCGGGTTTATATAAAGATGCATCAGTGACGCTTATTTGTACCCTAGAAGGGAATGTTCTGAGTAACACAACCTTACTTGCTGGTCAGAACGTGATGTACAAAATTGATGGCGGCGCTGTTCTTGTCGGGGCAGATAAAACCACATCGGCAACATTAGCAATTCAAGCGGGTGTTAAATTATTCGCGACATCTAACAGCTATATTGCCATTAGCCGTGGTTCTAAAATTATGGCTCAAGGTAGTGCTACTCACCCAATCGAAATGACGTCTGAAGAAGATGTTATTGCCGGTGCCACTGGTGAGCGCGGACAATGGGGTGGATTAGTTATCTTAGGTAACGGTTTAACAAATACCTGCCCAGATAAAACGGCTTGTGATGCATCGTTTGAAGTCGGTGACTTCCCATATGGTGGTAACGACAACGCAGATAACAGCGGACAAATCAGTTACGTAGTAGTTAAGTATGCTGGCTTTAAAGTCAATGATACTCAAGAAATGAACGGTATCTCATTTGCGGCAGTAGGCAGCGGAACTCAAGTAGACCATATTCAAATTCACGCTAACGGCGACGATGGCGTTGAGTTTTGGGGCGGTGCTGTAAACTTGAAATATGTCTACTTAACAGCCAACTTCGATGACAGCTTAGACTGGACCAATGGTTGGACGGGTAAAGCACAGTTTGTCTACATCACTCATGAAGACGGCAATGCAAACCGCGGTATTGAAGCTGATAGCAGCAGTGCTGGCGCAGCAGCGACCCCTGTTTCTGCCCCTAAGTTAGCTAACTTCACTATTCTACCCGGTACAGATACTGCAAACGCTAGCGGTGACAACGGCGAAGGTATCTTACTTCGAGTGGGTACTGCTGGTGAGTTATACAACGTACTGGTGCAAGGCCGCAAAGGTAGTACTGCTGACACTGAGTCTGGTGAGTGTTTAGAGCTAGATGGTTCAGTATCAAGCTTGGTTGATAACGTGAATAACAACACCTTAGTGATGTCTCATTCAATTATCGATTGTAATGAGCCATTCAAGACTTCAGGTACTACCGCGATTAATACTGAAACCTGGTTCTTGGGTCAACAAGGTAACTCTGCAACGGCAGTGACTATCACTGACGGCATGCCAGCAGCAACCGATACAACACTACTTGGTAAAGGTAAAGATTTAAGTACAGATGATAGCTTCTTCGAATCAACCAACTTTATTGGTGCATTCGATGGCCAGAATGACTGGCGTCAAGGTTGGGCTTACTTTCCACAGTAATCACCTTTGATGAACTAAATCTGTGACCTATTAATAGCCGCTCGCAAGGGCGGCTATCTGAACCGCATACAGGATAGTATAAGTATGAAAACCAAGCCGAGTTTTACCGTTAATAAGTTAAGCCTTGCCATTATCTCTGTGATTTCTGCGGCAACGTTATTAACCACAACCCCCCGTATACTCGCAAGAACCCGCGCCTGTTCGTGATCCTGGTGAAGTGATTCCGATTGAACCCATTGAAGTTATTTCAGTGACAGGGCGTTTACGCAGCTCAGCATCAGAAGCAACCGAAGAGCGTCGTGAACAAATTGCTGTAGCCGATATTATGGGCTCAGAACAAATTTCAAGAACCGGTGACGGTGATGCAGCAGCAGCGCTTCGTCGTGTGACAGGTTTGACCTTAAAAGATGGTAAATTTATCTATGTTCGTGGTCTGGGTGAACGTTATTCAAGTACTTCGCTTAACGGCGCGACTGTACCCTCACCGGATCCAACCCGTAACGTAGTGCCACTGGATATGTTCCCAGCATCGATCATTGAATCGTTATCGGTGCAAAAGTCAGCGTCAGCCAATGCGCCAGCAGCATTTGGTGGCGGACATGTGGATATTCGTACTAAATCTATCCCTGCAGATTTCTTTTTTTAAAGCTTCAGTAGGCGGTCGTTATAACACTAATGACTCGAATGACAGCTACACCTATAACGGTGGTGGCGATGATTGGACTGGCCAAGACGATGGCACCCGCGGTATGCCAAGCAACATTAATAATACTATTGATCAATACGGTGGCATCAGCCCGATTGATATCGTCAGTGGCTCAAATGGAGCGATTAATTATCCTGCGGCGCAACAAATTAACCGTGAGTTAGCGTTAGATATGTATCGCGACATGACGCTACAAAGTCAAAGTACTGATCCTGCCGTGCGCGGTGATATTGCCATTGGTGATCGTTGGGACATTAGCGACGACATCATTTTTGGTGCTTTGTCTGCGGTGTCGTACAAGAAACAAGCTGAAAATTACACTAAACGTGAAGTTGAACTTGATGGCGACAGCAGCCAAGTGCAAGTTGAAAACCAAAAAGATATTGTTGGCACCGATTCGATAGTGCAAGTGTCTGGCATGTTGAACTTAGGTTTAGAAATTGGCTACAACCATAAAATAGAAACCTTCACCACTTATCTTCAAGATACCTCAGATGACGTATCAACGGGTATTGAAGAAACTATCGATACCTTAGGCGAGCCTAATGCACTGCAAGTTTATGCTATTGATTACGAAGAACGTTCATTAATCAGTAATCAAATAAAAGGTCATCATTTCATTGAATATTTGAATGACGCTGAATTTAATTGGAAGTTTTCTGATGCACGTTCTGAGCGTTATGCACCAAATGAAGTGTCGTATACCTATAACGTGATTTTAGATGCAAACAACCAGTTGCTCTCTCGCAATCTTAACACTCAAGATGCACCTAAGTATGTCTACAGTCGCTTAGAAGATAACACTCAAAACTACGCCTGGGACTTTACTTACCCAATCAATTTAGATGCCACAGTGATTAAACTGACAACGGGTTATGAATATTTTGAACGCACCCGAGAAAGCTATGCTACCCGCTTAGGTTTTGATGTTGATTTAAGCCCAACAGATGTTAACGGTGGTATTTTATCCGGCGACTTTAATGATATTTTCTCTGATAAAAATATCAACGACAACACTCTAGGGCTAGAGTTGAAAGACGCGTCAACCGATACTGAAGACTACATTGCCGCCGAGAAAAACGATGCTGCGTTTGTCAGCATGGACATCGACTTTGACGATGTATGGCGAGTCTATGCTGGTCTTCGCTACGAAGACTTCCGCCGTGTCACTTTGCCTATTGACCCAAATGGACAGATTTCAGATGAAGGTGGCCGTTACGATTTGGCTGATTACGCCATCGCTGAAGATGGTTGGTTCCCGTCGTTATCATTAACCTGGAAACAAACCGACACCACTCAGTGGCGTTTAGGCGCAAGTAAAACCATAGTGCGTCCAGATCTCCGTGAAGTATCGCCAGTGCGGTTCCAAGATCCGGTTACCGATTTTGATTTCTTCGGTAATCCAGAACTTAAGAGCTCCGACATTCTAAACTTCGACTTACGTTGGGAATATTACTCAGATTCGGGTAACAATTTCAGTATGGGCGCGTTCTATAAGGATGTAGATGCACCGATTGAACCTATTCAACGTATTTCAGAAGCCGGCCGTCAGCTGAAGTTTTATAACGCCGAGTCGGGTTATGTGTATGGTCTTGAAACCGAGTTTTTACAAGAATTGGCGTTTTTGGGCAGCGAAGGCAGTATTTGGGAAGACTTCTTTGTGGCGGGGAACTTAACCCTTGGCGACTCAGAAATCAATATCGCTGCTAATGGCGAAATTGACCCAACCAATCAAACGCGTCGTATGACTGGGCATTCACAATGGGTGGCTAACTTACAATTAAGTTACGACTCATCAGACAGTTATCACAGTGCTACATTGGTATATAACGTGTTTGGCGAACGCATTGCTTACGGCGGACGTGGTGGTTTAGATGATGTATTAGAAAAGCCATTTCACAGCCTAGATTTTACCTATAGTTTCTTCCCGACAACCAGCACTACTGTGAAGTTAAAAGCGAAGAATATCTTAGGTGAAACCACGGAATACCAACAGCAAGATATTGAAGTTTATGCCAAAGATCCTGGCACTGAATTTACCTTGCAGTTTAGTTATCAATACTAATACGCGTTAGTTTTAAGACTTAGAAGAGTACTGGTTTTTAGTGATTTTTACTCATCATTTCAATCGCTAAAAATGTGCACGGCCACTTTCTTCGGAACAAAGAAAGTGGCCTTTTTAGTTTCAAATTATCATTGTAGTTAGGTTATTTGATAAATATGCATTCTCTTTACATTACAAGTAATAGTGTAAATAGTAGAAGCTTTTTTTTATGATTTTTTTTTGTTATTTTATAATTCAAACTTAAATTAATGGATTGCTTATTATGGATAGGAAAGTTTGTCCAACGATTGTAGATCTTCAGCTTGATACTAAGAGTATTGAAGCAATAAATTCGATAAATGATATTTTAAAAACTAAAGACACAGGTTTGTGGGTTACATTAATTGGCCAATTACTTCTTATTTTTGGTGGTTTAGGAGTTAATGCCAAAGCGTCAAATAATGTAATTGAAAAGAGTTTAGTGTTTAAATCTGTGTCTAGTGATTCAAGTCAAACTTCGTATAGTATTTTTTCTACAAATTGGGAGTATTTTTTTAAGACTTTCTCTTCGCTTGATAGGTTTGCTAACAATCAAATTGAAACTATTGCTGGTATGCAAATGTTAAGATCTGAAATTTCATCAAAGGAGAGAGTTTTTTGGAAATCAGTTCATTATGGTTGCAAAGTAAAATGAAGATATTATCGTTTTTATTCTTTATCTTAACTACCTCATCTTCACAAGTTTTAGCTGATGAGTTCTTAGATTTCGGTATGAATTTACTGGGTGATAAGTTTACAGCCTTTGAAGTCAAACATAATAAATGTTTAACCATGTCAAAAAAGAATCAATTATCTGATAGCAGCATTGCCACTCTAAAACAGTTACCAGTTTCAGTTGGTGAGGCTTTAGGCTATTTACATCTTAAAGCGATACGGATGTGCGTGGGTGATGAATATACTGAGTTACTCCAAGTGCTTCTAGATTTAGAAAATGAAAATAAGACAGAACAGAATACTTTTGTCACACAAGAAATAGATAAGATCAAATTGTTAATTTTTTCTACTTCGGAGTTAAGAGCTCAGAAGCAATATGATTCTTTACCTGTTGAGTACAAAAATAAACTACAGCTAGTGGAAGGTATTCATCAGCCATTTGATATGATCAATGCATTTGAACGAGCGTGGTTATAATTAATTAGTAATCTTTATAAAGTCGATTAACATAAGTTAATCGATTTTTTTATTTTTTTAATAATAGTCACTGATATTGTTGCTAGAATACGGCTACTTTTTGCAAGCTGCAGTTCGAGTCAATAATCTTATGTTTAACCGTCGTTCTCTGTTTTTATACTTAATTTTGACGTTATCAGCCAGTGCTTGTGCTATGCCTCTAGGGCTCACTCAAGCCGGTACGATTGTGTCATCTGATATTGATGAGGCAAGTGGTTTAGCCATATCGCGACTTAATGACAAGGTATTATGGGTACATAATGATAGCGGCGATTCGGCGCGTTTGTTTGCGATTGACTCAAGCGGTAAGCAACTGGCAACGGTTAATGTGGAAGGGGTAAAAAGTATCGATTGGGAAGATATAGCCTCGTTTACGTATCACAATCAGTCTTATTTACTCATCGCCGATATCGGTGATAACCAGGCGCAACGATCGCAGTATCAATTACATCTGATCAAAGAGCCTGATTTGAGTCAATTACACGGTAATAAACTACTCTCGGTCAAACCCAGTTGGAGTATGACATTTACCTATGGAGATGGTGCTCACGATAGTGAATCTGTAGCGGTTGATGTTGCCAAGCAAAAAATACTGCTACTGACTAAACGCGATAAATTGCCTATTTTGTATGAGTTGCCATTGATCGATCCTGCTTTAGGACAAACTGAATCAAACCATTCAGCTAACAATCTAGCCGCTAATTCAACTAAACAGTTCAACAGGCAAGCAAAAAAGTTGGGCGAGATAGCGCCGTTACCATCGGCGATGCTCGATTACACCAGTATCTATACTTGGATAGGTTTTGCCGGAAAGCCTACGGCAATGGACATTTCTGCTGATGGCTTATCGGCGGTGGTATTAACCTACACTCACGCGTTCTATTTTACTCAAACAGAGCCAGGCGATTGGTTAACGCTGTTTTCTTCACCGCCACAACAGATCAATTTACCCAATATCAGACAAGCCGAAGCGGTGGGTTTTAGCCAAGATGGCCGCAGTATTTACATCACGTCTGAAAATCTACCTGCGCCATTGTATAAAGTTGATTTAAAGGCTTATCGAACTCAATTTTAGGTGATTTGCACCCGCGCTGCGATGAAATCCCCTAGATTGAATAAATGTTAACCCTCAAGGTTCAACAATCACTTGGCCGAGAGCTCTTTTCTAACAATTTCAGCCCCTGCACTCAAGGCATGTAACTTACCTCTTGCGACATGATGAGGTAAGGGCGCCATGCCACAGTTGGTGCATGGATATAGTTTATCGGCATCGACATACTGAAGTGCTTTTCGCAGGGTATTGGCGACTTCCTCTGGTGTTTCAATCGTATTGCTTGCTACATCTATGGCACCAACCATCACTTTTTTACCTCGAATGAGTTCTAGCAGCTCAATGGGCACATGAGAGTTGTGGCATTCTAGTGAGATAATATCGATATTAGACTGCTGTAGTTTAGGGAAAGCTTTTTCATACTGTCGCCACTCTGAACCCAGTGTTTTTTTCCAATCTGTGTTGGCTTTGATGCCATAGCCATAACAAATATGCACAGCTGTTTCGCACTTTAGTCCTTCAATGGCTCTTTCTAAACAAGCAATCCCCCAATCATTTACCTCATCAAAAAAGACATTAAATGCTGGCTCATCAAATTGAATAATATCAACACCTGCCGCTTCTAATTCTTTGGCTTCCTGATTAAGTATTTTAGCAAATTCCCACGCTAGCTTTTCGCGACTTTTATAATGGTCATCAAAAAGCGTATCTATCATTGTCATGGGGCCTGGCAGAGCCCATTTAATGGGCTGTGTGGTTTGCTGACGTAAAAACTTGGCATCTTCAACAAAAACTGATTTTTGGCGACTAACCGGGCCGACAACCGTTGGTACACTGGCATCATAGCGATCACGAATTTTAACGGTTTTACGTTTATTAAAATCAACGCCGTTAAGATGTTCAATAAACGTAGTCACAAAATGTTGGCGTGTTTGCTCACCATCACCAACAATATCAATGCCTGCGTGTTGTTGATCTTGTAATGACAAACGTAACGCGTCTTGTTTGCCCTTAATTAATTCTTCACCTTGTAGTTTCCAAGGTGACCAAAGTGTTTCGGGTTCAGCGAGCCAAGAAGGCTTAGGTAAACTGCCTGCAGTTGAAGTGGGTAGTATTCTTTTGTTAATAAGTTTTTTCATAATAAATCATGCCGTATATTGGGTGTAATTATTAAACGCAGCGATTAAACGTAATTGGCAGACCATTGCTCAAGCACCGTTTGATATGGTTTGATGAAGTGTTTTTCAGCAAACTTTCCCTGCTCATTAGCCAACTGGCTACGTTCTTCTCGATCATAAACAATTTGCGTTAATGAATGATCCTGGTTCTTTAAATTGGGTTGATAGGACTTTCCAGCAGCGGCATTCGCATTATAAATCTCTGGTCGGTAGATTTTTTGAAAGGTTCCCATGGTGCTGATGGTGCTTATAAGCTCAAGATTAGTGTAATCATTAAGTAGATCACCAAAGAAATGGAAAGCCAACGGCGCAACACTATTTGGCGGCATAAAATAACGTACCTGTAGGCCCATTTTTTTGAAATATTGCTCAGTCAAAGACGACTCGTTTGGCTGGTATTCAACACCCAATACAGGATGCTGATTTTCAGTTCTATGATAGGTTTTGTTATCTGAAACACTAAGGCAGATAACAGGCGTTTTGTTAAAATTTTGTTTGTAAGCATCTGAATTAACAAAATACTGAAACAGCTTGCCATGCAGCTCGCCAAAGTTATCAGGAATGCTGAAGTTGGGCTGGTCTTTATTATGAGCCTGCAGTAATACGCTAAAATCATAATCCCGCACATAAGAGGAAAAATTATTTCCTACAATACCTTCAATGCGTTGATTAGTTTGATGATCAACAATATTCGTTTTCAATATTTCAATCGATGGGAAGGTTTTACCACTGCCTTCAATATCCATATCAACAGAAATGATTTCAAGTTCGACGGAGTAACGATCGCCTTTAGGATTATCCCAATTCGCTAAGGCATTAAAACTGTTGTCAATCATCTTCAACGCGTTGCGCAAGTTTGCTTGGCGATAGCTTCCTCTGGCCAAATTAGCAAAGTTGGTGGTGATACGTGTATTGTTTGATGGATGATAATTTTCATCGAGACAAATGCTCTTAATCGTAAATGTGAAATCTTTATTCATGATGATCTGGTATCCAATTTTGTGATTTAAAAGCCGGAATTTATGTTTTGCTCTTTATCGATACGTGCTATTCGTACTGATTTTCTGAGCAAGTCGCTGTTACCGCTTTGTTTGCTTGGTGCCTGATGGCTTACTTAGGGAGCAGCTGTAATATTGCTTGGCGCTAAAAGCATGAGTTATTTATACGTGGGTCGTAACATGAAGAAAAACGGTTTTATTTCACCTGCTACATGAGCAGTATTCATGATTATAATTAAGCGTGATTACCTAGACATAGTTTGCGGTGTCGGATGACAATTCTGGATAATATGAGTATTGAATAACAGGCTATCTGACCTTGTTAGCCAGTGCTTGTTGAAGAGACTGGAGATATTTTTGTACTAAAACCTGTAACATTTTCACTATCTAACCAAACAGCAGCAGCGAAAAAATGGCGACGAAATGGATCCCGCTTTTAACTTCATTTGTAGTCAGCTTCGGTCCATCTGATTTGTAAAGAGTGAAAATTCTAACGTTTTCCATGGGGAGCTGATGTGAATGGAATCACGAATGTCGTGCCGGCATGGTCAATAATGTTCTCGACATCAACTGACATTCCCCATATCCATATGGGTCAGGTGCCAAAGAGCGACCCTGCCACCGAAAACTAGCCTGACGTCTTGTCATTCTCAAGTATTCTTCTCTTTTATAAATAGTCTTCAATCCATTGTATTTTCATAGGTTTGAAGTTAAGAACTCTCAAAGAGGTAATCGAAAAGTTTGTCGGTTTCAGCTAATGTGCTCGCAATATTTACATTACTGTTGTTTGGCTTGATATTGCTGTTTAACGTCTTCAATCAGTTTTTGCCACTGAGGATATTCAGCAAAGCTTTGTTGTAAGTCGCCCCAAGGCGTTAGCGCATCGGCCATTGAAGGTGCTTTAGATTGTGTGGTCTGGTATAAATAATAAAATGCTGACGCACGATAATTTGCTGCGCAATGGACTAGCACTGGAGCGTCGCCATTTTTCTTCATCAGGCTAAAAAACTGCTCAACATCTTCTTTTGTAGGATGCTGCCAGTCCACGCTAATATTGTGATAATTCATCCCTAGCTGAGTCACTATTTGCTGCTCATTTTTTAATGCATTTGGGTTGTCATTAGGAATGAGATTTATCACCGTTTTGATACCTGCTTGAGCGAGTTGTGCAAATTGCTGCTGTGTGGGCAAACCCGCGGTAATCACTTGTTGGTTATTAAATTTAACCGCTTTTATGTCGCCAAGTTTACTGGTGTCAATATGAGTCATGCTACCTCCTTTGTTCATATCCGCACTGAACACTTGCGCACTAAAAAAGAAACAACAGATCAATAAGCTAGCTGACAGTACGCAATAGCGTTGCAGTATATTCATGTGAGTCCCTCAGATTGATTGAATATGTAATAACACGTTTCGAATTTCCGCTAAGCTGGTTAATCATTGATGATAGTTAAGCGTGTCCGATATGCGCAATTATCTGCAATTAATACCAGTGATAGCAATCCTTAAATTGACAGTTAACGGGCACAGGCTATTTTTGTTGTCACTGCTGCTGAATCTCATTATTGAGCAATTGTTGTGTAAATTGCTCGGTATTTCAAGTTGTCCTTTCGCTTGAGTAACAATCCGCTCAGGGTTGGTTTGCTAATCAGTATCAAGGCTTGTTTAATGTCTTTTTCATCGTTAAACACAGTGAAATAGATATCGATTGGTTAAATATCATTGTCGAGTTAAAACTTGTCTATATCGACTCCAAATTGCTTAGTGTCACTATCCAGTCTACTTTTAAAGTAAGACAAGACAAAAAACTCATCAAAGGACGTGTTATGCAGACATTTACAAAGTCATTTATCTTAGTTTCTGTTCTTAGCAGTAGTGCAGTATTGGCGGATACCATTAGCATCCGAGCCGACAATTGGTTTCCCATGAATGGCCAACCCAATGCTAAGCAACCAGGTTACATGATTGAGTTAGCGACCAATATTTTTACTGCGGCAGGTCATACTGTGGATTACAAATTAATGCCTTGGGAGCGCGCTGTTGACTCAGTACGTAAGGGCGAATTTGACTGTGTGGTGGGTGCCTACAAAGATGACGCGCCAGATTTTATATATCCTCAGGTACCCTGGGGAATGGACAGTACGGTATTTTTTGTTAAAGCAGGAGGTAGCTGGACTTACACTGGACTGTCATCACTACAAGGAAATAAGATTGCGATAATTAAAGGTTATGCCTACGGTGATGAATTTGATAAATATGTGACAGAGAACCCCAGTGTGTTTGATGCCATAGGTGCCAATAATGGCCTTGAAAACAACATTAAGAAACTCCAGGCAGGAAGGGTAAATGCTGTTGCCGAATCTCCCAGTGTCATGGGAGCAAAACTTAAAGATATGGGCGTTAGTGGCATAGTTGCGGCGGGCTCTTTGGGCGAGGCGACAGAAATGTATATTGCCTGCAGTCCGGCAAAGGCAACGTCTGCTGGCTACATCAAGTTGATTGATGAGGGAACGGCAAAACTGAGGGCATCGGGCGAATTCAATAAAATATTATCATCTTATGGGATCAGTGATTGGCAGTAATTGTGTGCCACTATAGTTAGTCATTCTACATCCATTCAGCCTTGTGCGAGCAAGATACTGAAGACAATATATCGTCACTCAAACATAGACGCTTTCGGTGAATTAAGACCATCGTCTCTCACCGAAGGCTCTTGATCTAAGACTATTGCCTAAGCTATCTATTTAACTGCTCTCCCTTGTTGTTACGTTTGATGCGACTCATCCTGCTATAAGCGATTGTACTGCGCTGGTATTCATCAAAGAGGCAGGCTATGCATGCATTCTTTTGAATGGGGTCCCCCAATGAAATCCGTACCACTGTGCCTGTCAATTGTCACCCCCATGCGGATAACCTTATCCTTAGCCCATTCGGGCTAGTACGGGTTGGACTGTGTCACTTATTCATTGTAAACAGCAACCTTAGTGAGTTTGCAAAATTATACCGAGTTACCCTAGCTTGGTTTCTATTTGCGAAAATGAGCATTGTCGTTTATTGTTCAACGACTATCCTCACCTTCGATTTTCTATATATGCGAAAGCTCGCACTTCTAATTCTTGTTTGCTCTACTCTGGAAGCTTGGGCTACGCCAGGGGTAAGAGTTGAGTATCGTGATAAGCCTCCTTACACTTATAGCGAAAGTGGTCAACCTCGCGGCTTTATTATCGATATGACCCAGGAGATCTTCCGCCGTGCTGGTGTTGCAGCAACTTATTCAGAAGTCCCGGTTAAGCGTATTTTTGCTAATATTCAGAACGACAGTGAAGCTATCTGCTCCCCCAGCTGGTATAAGCTGGCCGACCGGGAGTTATATGCAAATTTTTCTCTGGTGATCCATAAAGATAGGCCGCATATGGTGCTAGTGGCCCCCAGAGTTATCGAGCTTGTAAAACAACACCAGAGCTTAAGTTCATTGTTCGAAGATCCACGACTCAAGCTCGGCGTGGTTGCCCACGTGTCCTATGGCCCTGAGCTTGATCTGGTGATAGAGAGTAAAAGTCATTCTGTAACAGATTCGGCGCGATCCGTGGAGAGTTTGGCTAAGATGGTGTCACTCAATCATGGGGCCGACTATATGCTTATAGACAGGGAAGATTATGATTATATCAACCGAATGGGTGAAATCAGTGCCATGGGTTTGTTGCCAATGTATTATTCTGACATGCCGCCAGGACTTAATCGTTACCTTATGTGTTCCAAAAGCGTAGATGCAGAGACTATGGCTCGTCTGAATCAGGCAATACGTGAGTTGTTACCCGAACTCAACGACTGATGCATCGAGCTACCCACGGTTAAGTTTATTCACTTGGCTCATTCGTTCTGCCCCCACTTATGAGCATAGTCCCTGCTTAGTTAATCTAGTTGCATCCAATCGACTTGAACGCCAGCTTGCTCAAACATATCTTGGCTGACTTTAATCTTATCTCCCCAGCGTGACAGGTAATCTTCGTTGGGTTGTGGACTATGTACGGCGCGCAATCCAGTTTGGATAATCTTGGCGGCGCAGTTTGGACAAGGGAAGTGGGTCACCCAAATCTCACAGCTACTGAGATCTCGTTTTGCATGGAGAATGGCATTTTCTTCTGCATGAAGTGTCTTTAGCAGTTTCATTTCACGGTTATCGGTTTCAGCACTATCAGATATTCCGTGAGGATAACCATTAAAGCCTAAAGAGACGATGCGATTGTTTTCGGTGATTACTGCGCCAACTCGGGTGGAGGGATCTTTACTCCAAGATGCTACGAGCTCGGCCATTTGTAAAAAGCGTATCGCCCATTTTGTCATCATCTTATTGCTATTCCTATGCTTTATGTATCACTTTAATTGGCAGCTATTCTCTATGCAGAACAGTGATAAATCAACCTTCAACCTTCAACCTTCAATATTCTAATCTTGGACCCACTTATCCTTTGTTATATAAGTAGGGTCATAGTGCGCCTGTAAAGCTGAATTTGACTGCCAATTCTTTAGGTTGCGTTGACTTATTCCAATGAGAGAGCCCGAACTTACTCTTCATGGCTCAAAATAAAATTATTCACAGCTTTTGATATCAGGTCTTTTTTCATCGTAGTGCGTGCGAGAGGCTGGTTAAACCAAAAGCTCATCGGCTGATCAAAACCGATACCGTGCATATAGTTGTAAAGCGCTTTACGTAGCCCTTCGCCAAGCATGTCATGATCGGTACCTGTTGGGTCGGTGAAGTCGACATCGTTTTCAGCGAATAAGATTTCAGGACGTTCAGCAAGGGTGATGCCAAATTGCTCTGGGTTGATGCCGATAGGGCTGTGGATCGTGGCGACAAAACGGTGCCAGTAGGCGGACTGGAAACAACCTTGCTGCATCAACTGACGCACCATTTCCAATGAGTCTATGGTTTCTTGTTCGGTTTGTGTGGGAAAACCATACATTAAATAGGCATGCACCAGAATACCCGCGTCACTGAAGGCTTTAGTCACGTGGGCGACTCGTTCAACGCTCACGCCTTTTTTCATTAGTTTCAGTAGTCTGTCTGACGCCACTTCAAGGCCGCCGCTGACCGCGATACAACCAGAATCTGCCAGTAACTGGCAGCGGTCTGGGCTAAAGGTGCGCTCAAAACGGATATTGCCCCACCAACTGATCACGACCCCACGTTCTATAAGGCGTTTTGCAAACGCAAATAAGGTTTTTGGCGGTAAAGCTTCATCGACAAAATGAAAACCTGTTTGTCCGGTTTCTTCGATAAGCTCTACAATTCGGTCAACCAACACATCGGCGCCTGCGGTATCGTAGCGGTCGATGTAGTCCAAGCTAACGTCGCAGAAGCTGCATTTGCGCCAGTAACAGCCATGGGCTATGGTCAGTTTATTCCAGCGGCCATCACTCCAAATTCGGTGCATCGGGTTGAGCATTTCACACAAAGACAGGTATTCGCCAGTGGCAGGCCGTCGTAAATCGGTGCGCCGACTTCGCTTTGCGGAATATCGTGCAGCTGATCATTCTGATTTAAGTGGACATAAGGTTGGCCATTTTCATCTTCGGCGAGAAAGTGTAAGTTCGCACTAACTCGTCGATCTCACGTTTACCTTCAAAGTACTCCAGTAGGGTGATTAAGGGACGTTCGCCGTCGTCTAGACAGATATAATCGACAAACTCAAATACCCTAGGGTCTTTGAGTGCGCGCAGTTCGGTATTAACAAACCCGCCGCCCATGACGATAGGGATATCAGGGTTAATGGCCTTACAGGTTTGCGCAATCCGTAACGCGCCGAGCATATTACCGGGAAACGGCACGGTTAGTGCGACTACGCTCGGTTGCGTGTCTTCCAGATACATCTCGACCAACTGCTCCAAAATTTCAGAGCTGAAACTCGGTTCGCCTATTAGAGTGTCGTAAAGGTTGTCAAAGCTTGGGTTGGCCGCTGCTAATTTCTCGCCATAACGGCTGACTTCAAAATACGGGTCAACACCTTGAGTGATGACATTCGACAGATCATTGATAAACAGGGTGGCGAGATATTTAGCTTTATCTTGTACGCCTAAATTACCAAAGGCCGCTTGCAACACATCGCCAGATACGGCTTCCATTTGAGCAATTGCATCAAACGCTGGGCCTTCGGGTAAGAAGCGGCGCGAGTTAATCCGCATCGCTAGGCTGGGGTCTTTACCCTGTAAAAAACGAATCGCGGGCTCTACGGTCAGATGATAACGCTCAAACTCAGCCAGAAAATTGAAGATAACATCAGGCAGTTCATCGTCTTCAAAATGCTCGAAGTTTTCTTCCACGTGCTGACGAATAATCTCTAGCGCAGGCGCCGTCATCATCTCAAGAAACAGCTCAATCGCAGGATCTCGTTGCACCGCCTCATAGCCTCGTGAGCGTAAAAAACCGGTCAAATACGCTGTTGCTGGATACGGTGTATTCAGCTGAGTCATAGGTGGAGTCATTAGAAGAACGGTCATAACCTGCCTTTAAATAGTAAAACCTGAATGCTTATTGCGAAGCAGAATAATGGCAGCAAATACGGCGGCCACAACATAATAATGAATTCTAACAAATGGCCTGTAAAAAAGCCCCGTAAATTAGACAATGGTTGATTGAACATCAGCTCTTTAATTCATCAGGATTGACTATATGCTGCGTCACTCAAGGATGAATAGTCGTCAGTTTCGACTTTATAGTTTGCGAACCATGCGATTAGGACGCTGAGGCTCGCTGATAAAGTGCTCGAGTCAGATGGACTGAATCTTCATCTGACCCTTTTTAAGGTTTTAGCGTTAATTAAGAATAGGGCGTAAATAGCCTGCGCCAAGTTGTTTCATTTGTCGTTCAACCCAGACGACTCTCTGGCGAAGGTAAGGGGTTAAATTATTGGGATCGCGTTTGCGAGGGCTTGGTAGTAGCACTGCCAGCCGCGCGGCTTCATTACTGCTGAGATTGCGTGCCGATTTATGAAAGTAATGCTGGCTGGCTGCTTCTACGCCGTAAATTCCTTTGCCAAACTCAGCTACGTTTACATACACCTCTAAGATACGTTTTTTACCCCAAATCACCTCAAGGCTCAAGGCTAAACCCGCTTCCAGACCTTTACGAATAAAGCTTCGCCCCGGCCATAGCAAAAGGTTTTTAGCCGTTTGTTGGGTTATAGTGCTGGCCCCGCGAAGGCCTTCGCCATCGTCTGACTGGTTAAGTGCTTTACTGATAGCAGTGAAATCGACACCGAAGTGCTCTGGAAAACGCTGATCTTCTGAGGCAACCATCGCCAGCGCTATTTGCGACGGCAACTTATCAATGCTGACCCAGTGCTGGGTAACTGGATAAGGGCTTTGCAGCATAAATGACGTAGTCGGTGGTGGCACAAATCGTAGCAGCAATAATAATAGCGTCAGTAATAGCAACAACCGCCACATGACAAACCATGTCCAACCGAAAAAACCTCGTTTACGATCTGCCATTCACTGCCTCTTGTTATCATTAGCCTTTGGGGCTGTGTCGTTTTCGACGTGCAAGAGTATAGGATATTAACCATCAATACCAAATGCTAATCAATGTCATGCAGATTATATATCTAAAAGGCAGATTATCTGGTCTCTGAGTACCGATTGGATTAAGCCACAACACTAAGCCATGACGTAAAAATGTGTTCTTATGACAACCTCAACAAGCTGGAGGATTTGATAAAATAGTACGGATGTCGGCTAAACTCGTTTGCCATTGTTGGTAATCAAGCCTGATAGGATAGGCGTCGTTAGCAACCATCAATACTAACGAGGGGAATCCTTGAATAGGCAGTTGGCGGGCAAGGTTAATTTCTGTGATTAATTGCTCTTCTGTTTCACTGGCGTTTAGTTGCTGGTTAAAAAGATCTGCCGGGATGCCTAATTGAGTGGCGATAGATGTTAAGGTGCCAATATCAGATGGATTGCGCGCGTGCAGGTAATAAGCCTGTTGGATTGAGTTGATCATTTGCTGCTCAAGTCCATATTGGCGTGCAACAATAGTGGTTCTGCAGGCCAGATAAGTTGATCGTCTAGGTTGGCAGTGCTGCCAAAAATCGTGATTAAATTGAGTCCCCAATTGTTGAGCTATCTTGTGCCAAGTTTGTTGGAGCATTTGCTGCATGGCCTGTGGCATAGGCAGTTCAGAATCGGGTGCTAAACCGCCAACTAAGTATTTTATTGTCAGTTGTTGGTTAAATTGCTGCAGCAGTTGGGCTTGGAGGGTGTCCCATGTGGGGCGATATCCCCAACACCAGCTGCACATAGGGTCGTGCACATAATAGAGTGTTGTATCTGACATTATGGTTCTCTTTATTAATTGCTTTGCAGCCTAGCAACTCAATCTATCTTAAATACAGTAGATACTAATATTGTCATATTAGTTCGCTATTTTAGTCATATTCATTGCGTAAGATAATTTTAACAAACAATGCATTACAGCATTACTACACGGAGGTACTAAAATGACAGGGCAAAAAAGTATAACACTGGGCATTATTTCTATTTTAACCAGTATGTTATGGGTCTCAGGCTGTAACAGTAACGACAATAATGACACGGCTTCAGCAGTGGTAGATAAAAGTGTTGTCGCGCAAGTCGGCCCTAGGCCGTTATTTTTAGTCGATCAAATGCAAGACAGTGAATTAAAAACTCAATTAGCCCAATGCGAGACTGGACCATTTTACCGCACTGACTTTGCCATTGGCCATCGTGGTGCCTCGATGCAATTTCCTGAGCACACCAAAGAATCTTATCAAGCGGCTATTGATTCCGGTGCCGGTATTGTTGAGTGTGACGTCACTTTTACAGCCGACAAAGCGCTGGTATGTCGCCATTCACAGTGCGACTTAGCAACGACGACGAATATTCTCGCAATCCCTGAGCTTGCCAATAAATGTTCGGTGCCGTTTTCACCTGCCGATGCCGCTAACGGCGTGAGTGCTACAGCAACCTGTTGTACAAGTGATATTACGCTGGCTGAATTTAAAACCTTAAAAGGCAAAATGGATGGCTTTAATCCTAAGGCCACCACGGTTGCAGAGTTTATTGATGGTACACCAAACTGGCGCACCGATTTATATGCGGGTAATGGCACCTTAATGACCCATGCTGAGAGTATAGCCTTGTTTAAAGCCGCAGGTGTAAAGATGACCCCTGAGCTTAAATCGGCCAGTGTGAGCATGCCTTATGATGGATTTACTCAGCAAGATTATGCCCAAAAAATGCTAGATGAATATGCCGCCGCAGGTGTCGATGCATCACAGGTATTCCCGCAGTCATTTAATTTAGATGATGTAAAATATTGGATAGCCAATGCGCCAGAGTTTGCCGAGCAGGCGGTTTACCTTGATGGCCGCGATGAGCTGGCTGGATTCGATCCGCAAAACAGCGCGACTTGGTCACCGAGTATGGATGCCTTAGCCGCTGATGGCGTGAAAATTATCGCGCCACCTTTATGGATGTTAGTCACCTTAGATAATAACAAGGCCATCATACCTTCTGAATATGCCAACGCGGCTAATGCAGCAGGCTTAAAAATTATCGCATGGTCTCTTGAGCGTTCCGGCCCACTGAGTCAAGGTGGGGGCGGTTGGTATTATCAAAGCATTGCTGATGCGATAGATAACGAAGGCGACACTTTTGAGTTATTAGATGTACTGGCTAAAGATGTTGGTGTTATTGGTGTGTTTTCCGATTGGCCTGCAACGGTAACTTATTATGCAAATTGCATGAATATGTAATGTTTAACAGCATGCTTATCCCGCGTTTAAATGGGGTAAACAGGATTGACTTAAAAGGTGCCAACATTGTTGGCACCTTTTTTATTCTATTCACTATACTCGTTATGGTGCGGTATTAATCACTCACGGTTCGATTAGCGATACACAATGGGTGATGATCATTGCCTAGGTTACGTGTCGAAGCATTATTGAAGTGACTGAAATAGTAAATAAATTCAATCTACAACCATGTTGTTAGCCTTTAGTCTATATAGGCAGTATTGGATGACAGTGGTAGTGTTACAGCACAATAATACTGATAACAATATAAAAAATAAGGATATTGCAGGATGAAATTAACCAAACGTTTTTGCATGATTGGCGCAGCTGCTGCGCTGTCTATTAGTACCGCTGTTATGGCTGCGCCGACATTTATTAACATCCTCACCGGCGGAACCAGTGGTGTGTATTATCCTATTGGAGTTGCACTTTCACAACTCTATAGCAAGGGTATTGAGGGCTCTAAAACTTCTGTTCAAGCGACTAAAGCTTCTGTTGAAAATCTTAACTTATTACAAGCGGGACGAGGTGAGTTAGCCCTTGCATTAGGTGATTCTGTGTCTGCAGCATGGGCTGGTGATGCTGACGCTGGCTTTAACAAACCACTGGATAAGTTACGTGTGATTGCGGCAACCTATCCAAACTTTATTCAAATTGTCGCCAATAAAGACGCTGGGATTAATAGCCTTGCAGATTTAAAAGGTAAACGCATTTCTGTCGGCGCCCCTAAATCAGGTACCGAGTTAAACGCACGCGCTATTTTCAGCGCTGCCGGCTTAAGTTATGACGATATGGCTAAAGTCGAGTTTTTGCCTTATGCCGAATCTGTTGAGTTGATTAAAAACCGTCAATTGGATGCGACGTTGCAGTCATCTGGCCTAGGTATGGCAGCCATTCGAGATTTAGCAGCAACAATGGCGATTAACTTTGTTGAGATCCCTGCTGATGTGGTGGCTAAAATCAATAATCCTGCTTACCAAGTCGGAGTGATTACAGCCAATACTTATGAAGGTCAAACGGAAGATGTCAGTACCGTGGCGATTCAGAATTTACTTGTGAGCCACAGTAAGGTCTCTGATGAAATTGCTTATCAAATGACTAAGTTGATGTTTGAAAACCTTGACCGTTTAGGCACAGCGCACTCTGCGGCGAAAGACATAAGCTTAGAAACGGCTACTAAAAACTTACCCATCCCATTACATCCAGGTGCTGAACGTTACTACAAAGAAGTGAATGCACTGTAATCTTATGCTTCTTTTTGTGAGCGCTTGCTTAACCTTAAGCAAGCGCTTAGTTGTTTTTTAGACACACCGATTTTAGCTGTAGTAAGTGTAGAGGCGTACCATGAGTGATCCATCCAATAACCAGGCAACTATGTCTGAACATGGCTTAAGTGCAGATACCCGCGATTGGCCAAAAGCATTGTTTTTTGTGGCGCTGATTTTTTCAATTTTTCAAATTACCACAGCTGCATTTCATCCGGTTTCAACCCAAGTATTACGCGCAGTGCACGTGGGTTTTTTATTATTAGTGGTGTTTATCAGTTACCCCGGTATGGGCAAGAGTCAGCCATGGCAACCTTTGGCGTGGCTACTCGGTTTAGCGGGTATGGCAACTGCTGTGTATCAATGGGTGTTTGAAGCAGACTTAATTCAACGCTCTGGTGACTTAACTCAAAATGACATGATAATTGGTGTGGTATTAGTTGCGTTAGTGTTTGAAGCGGCTAGGCGAGTGATGGGCATTGCACTGCCTATTATCTGTGGTTTGTTTTTAGCTTATGGTTTATTTGGTGAATATTTACCGGGTGAATTAATGCACCGGGGCTATGGTTTTGACCAAATAGTTAACCAGTTAGCCTTTGGTACAGAAGGCTTATATGGCACACCAACCTATGTTTCAGCGACTTATATTTTCTTATTTATTTTGTTCGGTGCCTTTTTAGAACAAGCCGGAATGATCCGTTTATTCACCGATTTTGCCATGGGCTTATTTGGTCACAAAGTCGGTGGGCCAGCAAAAGTGTCTGTGGTGTCATCGGCACTCATGGGCACCATTACCGGGTCGGGGGTTGCTAATGTTGTCACCACTGGACAGTTTACTATTCCGCTTATGAAACGCTTTGGCTATCGTTCAGCTTTTGCCGGCGGGGTCGAGGCCACGTCCAGTATGGGTAGCCAAATTATGCCGCCGATTATGGGCGCTGTGGCTTTTATTATGGCCGAAACCATTAACGTGCAATTTATTGAAATTGCTAAAGCGGCGATGATCCCTGCGGTATTGTACTTTTGCTCAGTATTCTGGATGGTGCATTTAGAGGCCAAACGCGCCAATTTATCTGGCTTACCCAAAGATCAATGTCCTGATCCATGGGCGGCGATTAAGTTACGTTGGTACTTACTCATTCCGTTATTTATTTTGATTGGTTTGTTGTTTTCTGGGCGTACGCCACTGTTTTCAGGCATGGTAGGTTTAGCACTGACCGCCATTGTGATTTTAGGTTCGGCGATAATTTTAAATGTGTCATCTGCTGTGATGCGTTTTGCTTTTTGGATAGCACTTGGCGTGTTATGTGCTGGCTTCTTTCAATTGGGCATAGGGGTGATGTTTGGCATCATTGCCATGCTGATGGTGATGTGTTGGTTTGTTAAAGGCGGCAAAGCAACCCTAACATTATGTTTGCACGCATTAGTTGAAGGTGCCCGTCATGCTGTGCCTGTTGGTATTGCCTGTGCGCTGGTGGGGGTGATTATTGGTATCGTCTCACTTACGGGTATAGCCTCTACTTTTGCTGGATATATCTTGGCGGTGGGTCAAGATAATCTGTTTTTATCCTTAGTATTGACCATGGTAACTTGTCTTATTTTAGGCATGGGGATCCCCACTATTCCTAACTACATTATTACCAGTTCAATAGCTGCTCCAGCATTACTCGACTTAGGTGTGCCGTTAATTGTGTCGCACATGTTTGTGTTTTATTTTGGCATTATGGCTGACCTCACTCCACCGGTTGCGCTAGCGTGTTTCGCGGCCGCGCCAATAGCAAAAGAGAAAGGCTTAAAAATCAGTTTGTGGGCTATTCGTATTGCGATTGCTGGGTTTATTATTCCTTTTATGGCGGTATACGACCCCGCGTTAATGCTCCAAAGTGGCGGTGTGCTAGAGACTATTTTTGTAGTGCTTAAAGCAACCGTTGCTATTGGTATTTGGGGGGTGATTTTTACTGGCTACTTATTACAAAACCTTTATTGGTGGGAACGTATTTTAGGCTTTGTTGCTGGTGGCTGTTTGATTTTAGCAACGCCATTAAGTGATGAATTAGGCTTTGGTTTAGCTCTGGCATTTATTTTACACCACGTATGGCGCGCTCGTAAGCTCAAACGTTTAGCCCAGGACGAATAATGCTAGGGTTATGTTTAGGGCTAGCTGGCACTATTTGGGCGCAAGTGCCGGCTGAACAAATGACTCTGTCTTGGACGCATACGATTGAAAAAATTCGTTGGGCCGAAGATTATCGTTTAACGAATGAAGGTTTTATTTTAGAACAAGCCAGGGTAAAAGGCAGTGGTGCAGGGATGGAAATTCCTGCCGATGCGGTGTTAAAAGATGGCAGTTGGCACTACAAACCCAATTTACCTATTTTGCCAATACTAAAGTTAGGCCGAACTCCAGAAGCGGGGGATTATCAGTTATGTGTTTCATCGGCTCAGGCTGGGCAACAATGCCACCCAATGAGTTATTGGGTCGGTGAGCCTAACACTAAACAGCCCTCCATTGAGCTATGGGGCTGTGATATACCAATATGAGTTTGGTGTGTTAACTATGCCGATAAGATGTATTAGACATAAAAAAGCTGAATCAATTGATTCAGCTTTTTTATTGAATTTTTTACCACGACTTACTTTGCAAATGCATCTTGTAGTGCAGGTACAACTTGTTTTTTACGGCTTAATACGCCGTCTAACCACACGCGGCCATCAACGGTAGACTTACCGTAAGCACGCTCGGTTAAATCTGCTGAATCAGAAACCACTAACATTTCTGAACCTTCTTTCATGATATCGGTTAGCAGTAATAATACGCTGTGACGATTGCCTTCGACTTTCAATTTAGCTATATCAGCTTCTAAATCAGCTTTGATGTCGTCAAATACAGCCAAGTCGATCACTTCTAATTGGCCAATACCAACTAAGTTACCGTTCATGTTGAAGTCTTTAAAATCGCGCATAACTAGGTCACGTGCTGGCGTGCCTTCAACTGCTGATTTTACTTTAAACATGTCCATGCCGACTTCTTTAAAGTCTTCAACACCCGCTATTTCAGCTAATGCTTCGACACAACGAATGTCTGCAGTGGTACAGGTTGGTGATTTGAAAATGACAGTGTCACTTAAAATGGCGCACATCATGATGCCAGCGATGTTTGCTGGAATTTTTACTTGGTAAAAATCGTACATCATTTTGATCACTGTGTTGCTACAACCCACTGGGCGAATCCAACATTCTAGCGGAGTAGAAGTGGTGAGATCGCCTAATTTGTGGTGGTCAACAATACCGACGATAGTTGCTTGAGCAATATCATCTGGTGCTTGAGTAATTTCTGAATGGTCAACAATGTAGACTTCTTCACCAGCATAGCTGGTTTTGTATTCAGGTGCTTCAAAACCAAATTTCTCTAAAATAAATGCGGTTTCTGGTGATAACTCACCTAAACGGGCAGCAATAGCTGGTTCACCGATTTGGTTTTTTAAATATGCTAATGCGATTGCACCACAAATTGAATCTGAATCAGGGATCTTGTGACCCACTACATACATTGCCATTGAAACACTCTCCTATAAAGTTACCATGATTTTAACAAGGATTAATCCTGATAGCATTAAAAAATACCACTTGAGTTGTTTAGCGCATCACCGGAGTATTTTTACTAATGATTTGAGTCATCCATTAATAAAAAGCCCCAAGCTAAGAGTCTCAAGGCCTATTGTATTCTATAACCTAAAATAGCATATATGAACTTAGCTATCTTTTATGTAAGGCCATTAAATTCGAACTTTAATGACTACTTTGCGGACTTTCTGTGGGGTTGCGCTCGTACCAGGCATATGAATGTCACCAGGGAAAAATAGCGCAAACATCCCCGCCTTTAGCGGAATAAATGCTGCGTCATCTTGGTTCGATTGAAAATCGAATTCGGCGTAATCATGCTTATCAAAATATGGCTTAGAAGGGGTTTGGTTGGCTAAAGGTAAATAGCCAAACTCTTCTTCACCGCTAACCACATATTGCACATCAATATATTGACGATGAACTTCAAATGGCTCTGTTTCTTTGGGTTTAGTTTCATAATCATTAATGATAACGAAAATATCTTTGCCTTCGATTGGGTAGCTTCCTACCTCAAGTTGGCTAAAGTCGGTCTCGGCAAGATGGGCTAAGGCTTTGGCTAATCTCGGGCTGAGTGACGTATATAGGTGACGGTTAGTTAAAGTATCAACAATCATAAAAATTCCGTAAGATAATAATCACAAAAACATCATAGCGTGTTAGCGTTAAAGCATACAGTTTTAGCAAGATATCAGCATTACAAATATAAGAAGGATTGTACATTGCCTGCATTACGTTTACTTGCTGGACCAACTGCTTACGAACAACTTGAAGCGAACGGCTTGCAACAATCATTATTTACCCAGATTTTTGCTGCTTCAGGCGGGCCTAAATGGTTGGCGATAGCGGGTTTAGATAAATATTTATTTAGTGAGTTTTTTAAACAACGCCAAGATCCGCTCTATACCATGGGCGCCTCGTCGGGCGCATGGCGCTTATCTTGTATGGCACAACAAGACCCCATAGTGGCTTATGAAAGATTAGAACATTTTTATATCCATCAAGATTACCAAAAAAAACCAACGCGTGAACAAGTCAGTGCCCAAGTATTGCACATTGTGGATGGTATTCTGGGTGAGCAGCAAGGCGCTGATATTATTGCTAATCCGTTAATTCGCCATCATATGGTGGCGTGCCGCGCTCGGCATTTAAATCGCATTCAGGCCAAGTTTGGCTTAATGATTGGGCTGTCTATGGCGGCTGTGAGTAATGTGGTTAATCGTAAAAGCTTAGGTTGGCATTTTGAGCGGGTCATTCTGAGCCATAAAGATGATGCATCACCTTTTAGGCTTAAAAGATTTGCCGACTAAGCATGTTGAATTAACTCAAGACAATATTCGTCATGGACTATTGGCCAGTGGATCGATCCCGTTGCTACTTTGATCCGGTTAAAGATCTGCAAGGATCGCCAAAAGGCCATTATTACGATGGCGGCATTACCGATTACCATTTTGATATGCCATTACCCGCAGCAACTGGCTTGAGTTTATATCCGCACTTTTATCCTTATATGAGCCCCGGCTGGTTTGATAAATCCCTGTTATGGCGCAAAGCCAAAGCCAATTACCACAATGGCTTAATTTTAGCACCGAGTAAGCAATTTATTGCCAGTTTACCCTTTAGTAAAATTCCAGACCGTGAAGATTTTAAGCATTTAGATACCCCAACTCGTATTGCTTATTGGCAGCAAAGTGTACAACAAAGTCAAATATTAGCGGATGAATTTGCCGAGATAGTCGCCTCTGGCACGATAATGGATCGTATTGAACGTTTGTAAAGTGGCCACTCTTTGAGTGTTTTTTGTGCCGTTTGTGAAAGATAGTCTTATTGAACTAGGTCTATTGAAATAAGACCAAGTGTAAATGGCTGGTGCCGTCGGTAATAAGCATTATTTACACTGCTTAAGTTGTTGAAATATTAACCACTGCTACACTTGTCTTATTGATTTGACTTTAGTTCAGTAACTTCACCTATGGTGTAGGAGGCTGTTATGCAAACAAAAGAAGTGGCATTACTTATCCAAGATGGAGTGTTATTGCCAGGTGGTCGACTTGAAATTCGAGTGGTGACACCGAGCGATTTACGCATGGTTGCCGATGTACTCAAAGGCCACTATGGCTTAGCATTCGCGCCATTGAAACTCAATAGTGAGCCGCCTTGTTACATTGCCGTTACCCAATGTAATATCATTGATTTCAACCAGTTAGATGATGGCTCTTTAAGCATTATTATTGAAGGTTTACAGCGGCTTAAAATATTATCTGCAGCAAAAAAACGCGACGGTTGCTGGATAGCCCGCGCGCTTCCTTGCGCTAATTGGGATCATGAACCCATTGCGGGCGAGTTTGAAATTATCAGTGCCGCACTGGACCAATTTTATCAAGTGAATCCAGATTTACTGGAATTGTATTCACAAACTCATTTAGAAGATGCTACTTGGGTTAGTCAGCGTTGGTTAGAAGTCTTACCTATGTATAATCGCGATAAGTTGATTCTTGTCGAGCAACCTAACTGCCATAAAACCATGGATTTTGTCCTGCAGTTGCTTAAATCGCATGTGGATGTATGACGCATGACGTGGCTTATTGAGATAGTGATAATCAAGATACAATCTGGGCCTAGCCTGATAAGATAGCGTTATCATTTTGCCATTTGTTATCTTCATATAGCCAAGTTATTTATGCCTAATTCAGCAAACTATAGCAAGAGTCACACTCAATCAGCCTCCAAAACAGCAACCGCCGCCATTGCCGCTCAACCTTCGTACATTGTGTTACCACGCGCGACTGAGTTAGCGGGCAAGCAATACCAAACTGTGTTGGCGTTTTTGGTCGATCATTTTCAGCAAATCGATGTCAGTGTATGGCAACAGCGGATTAACGATGGCAAAGTGCATTGGCTAAATGGTGAATTAATTACCGCTGACAGTGCTTATCAAGCAACTGCGCGGGTATATTATTACCGTGAAGTGTTAGCTGAAACGCAAGTGCCGTTTGCAGAGCAAGTACTGTATCAAGACAGTCATACCATTATCGTCTACAAGCCGCATTTTTTACCTGTAACGCCAGGTGGTAATTACGTTAACGAATGCCTAGTACATCGATTACGTATTTCGACACAAATTGACACTGTTGCACCCGCTCATCGGCTCGATAAGGACACCGCAGGGGTGATGTTAATGACACTCAATCCACAAACTCGGCATGCTTATCATCAATTGTTTTTAGATGGCAACATCACTAAAAACTATCAAGCCATTGCAAAGATAACCCCGCAATTATTGACTCAATTAGCTGATAATAGCTGTGCATTACCTATCCACTGGACGGTGAAAAATCGTATCGCCCCAGCTAACCCAAGCTTTACTATGCAGGTGATTGAAGGTGAGGCCAATAGCCATTCTGAAATCAGCTTAGTGGCAGTAAAAGGTGATTTAGGATTATTTGAGTTAAGCCCGATTACTGGCAAAACTCATCAATTACGAGTACATATGCTGAGTCTGGGCATGCCTATCATCAATGATCGCTTTTATCCGGTTTTACAACCTAAAGGGCCGGATAATTTTGATAAACCATTACAGTTATTAGCTAAACGCTTGCGTTTTATTGATCCTGTCAGTGGTATTGAACAAGATTTCCAGTGCCAAGGTTTAGCTTTTTAGTCCATTTTTAACGACTAAAAAAAACCGCCATCAATATGTTGATGGCGGTTTTAGGTTTGATACTCGTCTTTTACACTAGAGATTTATGCGACTTTATTCTGCTTTAGCGTGCTTAATCCCTTTGCTGTTTTTCATTGGGTCGCCATCATAACCAAGGGCTTGCCAGTTTAAACGTTGGCCTTTGTTATGGCAGTCATTACATTGTAATGCTTTATCTTTTGGTGACACCATATGGTTGATACGCCACCACATTTCGGTTTCAACAAAACCATGTTTACCGCTGTACTTAAGTCCTTTTTCTACCATGGTTGGGTTTGCTTCCATACCCAGTTTGGCCGCTAAGTCCCAATCAAAGTCAGTCCAGTAACCACCTTTACCGTATGTTTTAGGGGTCAGCAATATGTTGAGTTCGGTGTCGTATATTTGCTTACCTGTATGCACTTTAAATGGATAGATTTTAGCTTTAGGGTCTTTTATATCACCTAATGGAAAAGCTAATTTTACCACTGTAGTTGGATCAATTTTGTCGCCCGCCATGTAGGCATCTGCGTGACCGTTAAACCAAGCGTATTGTGGTGGAACGTCTTTTTGCCAAATAAAGCTGCCTTTCTTTTTCATAAAGGTGTGCTTGCCATATTGGTCTGTAGTTTCAGGAAGATCTTGTCCTGCCTTTGACCAGTCCCAACGCATTTTAGTGGGTTCATTTTTAGCAAATGATGGTATATGACAGGTTTGACACGCTACTGTTGCAGTATGTGTATTAAGCTTTTTATTTTTGTGAGGCGCGGCATCATGGCAGTTTTCACAACCAATTTTGTTTTCACCACCAGGTGATACACCCATAGCGTTACCGCTGATTTGATGATTTTCAGTGACGTGACAAGTTTGGCATTGGAAGTCATTACCGTCGGCGTCCATGTGGACATCGGTAGCCTTGTCTGGGTAAGCCATTGATGAGTCTAAATCACCATGTTTAACGGCATCACCACCGCCGCCGTAGAAGTGGCAACTGCCGCAATTATCACGCACGGGCGCACCCACATTCTGTGCTACGTTCGTTAAATTGACTTTGGCTAACGGTTCACCTGCGCCAGCTGGATCTTTAATGTACGTCCCTGTTGTGTCATGACATACCAAGCAATCGACTTTGGTCATGTCTTTAAAATCAAATGTAGAATCTTTCCAACCATAACCCGCATGGCAACTGGTACAACGTGGTTCATTGCCGGAGATCGACACACAAAAGTTGTTGATGCTATTTTTCTTGCCTCTTTTAACAGTGCGACCTGGCAGTTTTTGTTCTAACTCCCAAGTCCAGTGGGAAGATTTCATAAATTCTTCGGCATGTTCTTGATGGCAGGTTAAGCATTGTGTTGTCACCTCGGTGCCGCTGGTAAAAGGCCCTTGTAACGCCTCTTTGTGGTTAAAGGCAGCCTGTGCACTACTGCTTAATAACAGTAATACAGCCAGTGCTGATAATAGTTTCATGGTGTTTGTCCTTACCCCTGAGATTGTGCTCAGGGGGGCCAAGTTAGAAGGTTAAGCGAGTGTTAGAAGTTAACGGTAAGTGAGGCATTGACGTCATAAGCGGTGTCAACCACAGGCAACATTGAGTAGGCACTACCGGCAATCACATCGTCAATTTTCTGAGGAGCACCCACTGGCGAGCCACTTCCGGTATATTCATAGTCGTAATACAAACCGGCTAACTTGATAAACATTTTTGGATTAATATCAAAGATATAATAGGCTTCGGCAACATGACCGCGGGTGGCTAACTTACTGCCGATTGGGTCGTCTTGTGCTTGGGTGAAGGGACTCCAGTATTTAGAACCATAGTTATATTCCAAGCCGAATTTACCGAAGGGGGCAGGGATTTGCATACCTACATAAATGCCATAACCGTCTTTGGTGTCGCTATCAATGGTTTCTTTTGGCACCATAATGATTTCAGTACCTGTGCTATTAAGTTCGGCTTCAAATACTGCATCGCTTAACATGCCGCCGAATAAACCGGCATTGCCGTTAGGTTCTGCACGAGTCCAGCCGAGTGAAGCAAACACTTTCATATCGTCATCGGATTCATAGGCATAACCTAGTCCACCTAAGTACATATCACCAATCACACCGCTTGGTTGCACGCGGGTGACGAAGTTAAAGTTGTCAAATTTTTGCATGTCTTGATACATGGTTGGGGCAAAGATACCCGCCAGTTGAGTTGGGAATGCCATGGTGCCTGTAAAGCCATCATTGACATCTTTAGCACCGAATAAGGTGAACTGTAAGAAATGGCTACCGTCATTAATCACGTCGATATTAAACCCGCCGAGGTGGGTGTCTTTAGTGATGATGTCACCAAACAATTCGCCATTACCGTACTGTGACTCAAAGCCTTGACCGTAGCAAAAACGTACAGTTTGCCCTTCAATACCTGTGATATCACCTAAGTTGTAACCTAAGGTAAGACCATCGAAGTTGAAATTGACTAAGTGGCCTGACGGTGTGCCGCCTCTGAGTTCATTTTCACGATAATGGCTTGGTGGGCCATAGGTTGAAGGACGACGCCCAATAGAGAGGTAAACGCCACTATCGTTAATATCTTTCCAGTTAAAATAGGCGCGCTCTACTTTTAACTCATCACCACTGGTGCTACCGCTACTGGTGCCATCCATGGTGAATGAGTTCCACGAGTCGAATACTTTAACCCCAGCTGAGTCTCCCCAACTCTTAAACATGGTTAAGCGTCCGGCAAAGCTGACGTTGTCCCATACTTTGGCATCAATGTTTAGGCGTAACCGGGTAGTGTAAAATATGTCGTTATTAATATCTTGTTGGGTTTTTTGGCCTAACACCATTGGCATAATGCCTTGCAGCATACCGCTTTGAAACGCGCTGGCTAAATCAGGATTAGCCATCATCATTTGGCCCAATGGTGAGCTGGCACTATTTGGATCGCCAAATGCTCCTGACATGGCTTTCGCGCCAAAATCAGAAAAGTTAACGTTCATGGCAGGGTTCCATGTGACATTTTGATAATGTAATGAGTGTGCTTTGGTTCTAAAGTCACCAGTGATGGACACTCTGTCCAGTGCCGTATGGCGCTCAGTTTTATCAACCCGTGAGTTTAAGTCGTCAAGATCTTCGGTAATGGTGGCCAGTTGTTGTTTAAGATCGGCAATCTTTTGTGCATCGCTGTCTGCCGCTAAGCTAGCGCCGCTCATGAAAAGCGCATTAGCTACAAGTATTGATATCAGAGTTCTCATCATCTTTCTCTCCCCCTAAACTTGCCAAATGTATAAGCTGATGTGGCAAATTTTTGGTGTAAAAATCCCTGAGGCTAAGCCTCACTATTTTGTCAGTTTGGTTATTGGCTGATGTGTACGCTTAAGACGACAAGGCCCTAAGCTGTAATGACTTAGCCACAGGTTGCTGGTTGGTCTGAATCGGCTGCGTGGTCATATAAAAACTGTTGAATATCTTTCAAGTCTTTTTCTGATAGCGCCTCGAAAACAGCAGGTTTGGCTTTATGCATATCGCGGGTGAAAAAGCGATCCCACTGGCTCATGGTTTTGGTCATCGGGGTGAGCTCTTTGCCTTCACTATTGGCACTGTGGCAAGCTTTACATTCTTTTTTATAAAGATGTTTACCTTTTTTAGGGTTACCACCTTCTGCAGCCATTACTTGGCTACCAAGAGAAAATGCAATCGCGATTGCAATACCAACTTTAACGTAAATGTTCATCATTTTATCCTCTACAAAGCTTTTTATGGCTGGTGCCTTGGCAACATATATTTATTGTTTTGCTGTAAATAATGTTACCTAAAAGGAGTTAGTGTTAATTTGAAGTAGATCATATCCATGAGAAAAAACTAATTGAAAAAAAGTTAATTGATAAAAATCTAATGGAGTTGGTGTGATGCAGATCTATTGTCTAGAGGGTAATAGTTTGCTAGAGGATAAATTAACGTTTAGTGACAGGGATTCAGCCACATAAAATAATGCGCAGCCCTGTTTATTGGAAGGTCATTTGATAAAGAGAATCAGTGGGTGGCGTTAAATTAATGCGATTGTCGACTTTATTACTAATATTGTTGCGCTAATGCTACACAATATTAATGTCGCAGCCCGGGTTTTCTCTTTATCGACACGGCCAATTAATCGACCAGAGACAAGGTAGCCAGCAATGACTGAGGGGAGTAATAGCAGTGATAGCCATAAATGTTTTACTTCAACTAAGCCGACAACGGCTAAAATAGCCAATGCGATTAATGAGCTAAAGACAAAAAAGGCTGATAGCGCCGCCCTAAATTGACTGGCATCTTGACCGGCAAGTAAAATGGCCATTGGTGGGCCGCCGATCGCAGCGATATTGCCAAATATGCCCGAAAATACCCCAGCGATAAATAAACTGATGCGATTGATTGGTGCGGTAAAGCGAAAGACGCTTAGGATAACGGCAATAAACACGATTGCTGCAATCACCAAGCCTAGTATGGCTTGTGGTGCAAACAGTAATAACCCAGCACCTAAAAATCCTCCTGGAATACGTCCAAGTAAGGCATATTGTAATCCATTAAACTGCAGGTGGCCGCGCTCTCTAAACAAGGTCATTGCAGAGATTGCAAAACCCATGGCAATAATAGGAACAGGAACTAATTGAGGATTAACAATATACAGTAGTGGGCTTGCTACAACGGCTAACCCAAAGCCAATTAAGCTTTGAGTTAGCGCGCCAAAAAATACAATAATTGATGCCAGTATCAAAGTGGTTGGATCGATAAATGACATCATAATTTCTCTTTAAAATATTACTGCTTATAGCAATCCACATTGAAATTGGATCTATTTTAGGCGTACAGCAACTTTGCCTTTAAAAGACTGCCTCGAATACCACGCTAATCATTTTCGCTAAAAGAGCAAACTTCAATTAGGATTGGTATCAATGGGCAGTTTTAAAGTCGGTGAGGGATTCATTAACCTGTAGGTTATTCGAGCTCTTCCCATTCTATACCCATATCATCCATTAACTTTTTCGCTTCACTTGGAATGCTATCAGGCTGATCTTTTGATAAATCACCGTCATAAGGTAATGGTTGACCTGTGTACGCGTGCAAAAATGCTTCGCATAGCAGTTCACTGTTAGTTGCATGGCGCAGATTATTTATCTGGCGACGCGTCCGCTCATCTGTCAGTACTTTTAATACTTTTAAAGGGATAGAAACCGTAATTTTTTTTACTTGTTCATTTTTTTTGCCGTGTTCGGCATATGGGCTGATATATTCGCCATTCCATTCAGTCATTAACTTACCCTTAACGATAAATACGCTGCAGATTTTAAACCGTTACAATCTCTAGTCAAATTATTGCTACTATTTAATCCCGATGCAAATAGATTTCTCGATGTTTAGACGTCTAAACGGCTATTTTGGTTGACTCGGGGAGAACTCTTCGGTAAATTTGGACGTCTAGACATCTATTGTGTGTTTGTGACTTTTTAGGAATCAATTATGACTCAGTATCAAAGTGCCACTTTGGCCGTTCGCCAGGGTATAGAAACAGACACACAACATGGTGCTATCGTGCCGCCGATTTATTTATCGACCAATTATTCATTTGATGGCCATACTAATCCTCGCGAGTTTGACTACAGCCGTTCAGGTAACCCGACGCGTTGTATATTAGGTGAGGCGATTGCAAAACTTGAGCAAGGTGTAACTGGTGTGGTGACATGTACCGGCATGGCGGCCATTACCTTAGTGACCAGTTTGTTGGGCCCTGATGATTTATTGGTTGTGCCGCACGATTGTTATGGTGGCAGTTACCGTTTATTTACTAACCTGGCCAAAAAAGGTCAATTTAAGTTATTGGTTGTTGATCAAACTGATGCGCAAGCGCTGGGCAACGCGATAGCGCAAAATCCCAAAATGGTCTGGTTAGAAACGCCATCAAATCCATTACTGCGGGTAGTCGATATTAATGCGATCAGTATCGCTTGCCATGAGGTTGGCGCGTTAGTGGCGGTTGATAACACTTTTTTGTCGCCAATATTACAACAACCTTTATTGTTGGGGGCCGATATCGTTATTCACTCAACCACTAAATACATTAATGGTCACAGTGATGTGGTCGGTGGCGCTGTGGTGGCTAAAGATGCTGAAGTGGGTGAATTATTACATTGGTGGTCAAACACCCTTGGATTAACCGGTTCTGCTTTTGATAGCTATTTAACCTTACGTGGCTTAAGAACGCTGGCAGTCCGCATTCGTGAGCATCAACGTAATGCGCAAAAAATTGTAGAATTACTCAATGCCAGTGATGTGGTTGCCAAGGTGTATTACCCAGGGCTAAAAGACCATCCGGGTCACGAAATTGCCGCAAAACAACAACAAGGTTTTGGCGCTATGTTAAGTTTTGAATTAACCGGTGGTGAAGCTGAAGTGGTGGCCTTTTTACAGGCATTATCTTTGTTTAGTATTGCTGAAAGTTTAGGCGGAGTGGAAAGTTTAGTTGCTGTTCCTGCCACCATGACTCACCGTGCAATGGACCCACAGGCAAGGCAGCAGGCTGGTATTAAAGACACTTTACTGAGATTATCTGTCGGTATTGAAGATGCAGATGACCTGCTCGCGGATATTCAAGCCGGTCTCGCCGCTGTTACTGCGATAAAATCAGCTTGAGTTGGCTTAATTCGAGTTTAAGTTTGCTGTGGTTCCGGCCAAATAAAGTAAAATAGAAAATATGCACTTGCCACACTGTTTATTTCAAATTAGAAGTATAGCTGTCGCAATAAAAGTCTTAGTTGTTTAAGGAGTTAGTAATGACGCGAAGTCATTTACATAAGTTTGGTGGTTCAAGTTTAGCGGATGCAGATTGCTATCGCCGTGTTGCCCATATTTTGCTTACACATGGTCAAAGTGATGATTTAGTTGTGGTATCGGCCGCCGGCAAAACGACTAACTTTTTATACAAATTACTCACTCTGCGTGACAGCGGTCAGTTATGGCAAGAAGAGCTTCAAGTGCTGATCAGTTATCAGCAGACATTAATTGAACAGTTATTATCAAATGAGCTGGCTCGTGACCTACGTGAGCGCCTGTCGACTGACAAATCGCAATTAGTCAGTTTATTGTCTTTAGAGCAGCGTAATGACTACCAATTAAACCAAGTGGTCAGTTTTGGTGAGCGTTGGTCTGCACGCCTTATGGCCGCATTGCTGAGAGAAATGGGTGTAACAGCCACTCATGTGGATGCGTGTTCTATTTTGGTTGCAGACGAAGGTGCTATTCCCAATATTTTAGTGGCGCAATCGCGTGAAAAAGTACAAGCCTTACTCGCTTTGCATCCGCAAGAGCGTTTAGTTATTACAGGTTTTATTTGTGCTAATCGTCATGGTGATACGTTATTGTTGGGCCGTAATGGTTCAGATTTTAGCGCTACCTTAATCGCCAGTTTAGCCGACATTGAGCGTGTGACGATTTGGACTGATGTTGAAGGGGTATTTAACGCCGACCCGAATAAAATTAATGACGCTAAATTACTCAAGAGTATGTCACTAGCAGAAGCGGATCGCTTAGCTCGTCTAGGCTCGCCTGTATTGCACTCGCGTACCCTACATTGTTTAATACTCACACGTAAGTTTAGCCGTGCGGTCCAGTTATGCTTCACACACTGACTTTACCTTGATTGCTCCACTGAGTTCATCAGCCAGTGCACCCGTTGTGACTAACTTAAATGAAGTGGTGTTGTTTAGTTTTAAAATGAACGCTGACATTGAGCCGTTACTGACTATTTTAGATAACGTTGGCATTACGCCTTTAGCTTATTGGTCGCTAGCACAGAATAAGATTGAACTTGCGCTTACCCTAGAGTGCCAGAAACAAGTACAGGCCTTATTGACGCAATACAGCAGTGAGTTTGGTATTGACGAGTTAAGTGCCCAAACTGATTTAGGTTTAGTGGCCCTTGTCAGTGCTGATGCGCATCACTTTAGACGCAGTTTTGCCCGATTACTTAGCCGCGATGCTAAACCTGTTTATCAAGATTCACTGAGTTTAGTCACCTTAGTGCCGCAAGCTCAAGTGAGCTTATTGACTCAGAAAGTGCATCGTCGTTGCGCTGGGCCAAGAATGCGCATCGGAGTATTATTGTTGGGCGTGGGCAATATAGGTGAGGCGTGGATTGATTTATTTAAACGCGCAAGCCCTGCATTGGATCACGAACTTGAGGCTACTGTTGAGTTAGTGGGTTTAGTCGGCTCGAAAAAAAGCCTTGATCTCTAATGACGGAATTAACCTCGAGCAATGGCAACAAGATTATCAGCAGCACGGCATTGAATGGGATTATGACAAATTGTTTGATCAGTTGGCACTGTTGTCATGCGATGAAATCGTCGCACTCGATATCAGTGCCAGTGCAGCGTTAACCTTACAATATCCAGAGTTATTTGCCCGCGGAATTCATGTGGTGAGCGCAAATAAATTAGCCGGCTCTGGGCCATTACCTTTTTATCGCGAATTAAAACTGCAACTCAGTAATCGTCGCTTGTTTTGGCGTTATAACGCGAGTTGTGGCGCCGGTTTACCAATACAACATGCATTAAATGATTTACGTAACAGTGGCGACACAATTGAGGCCGTTGGTGGCATATTTTCCGGCACCTTGTGTTGGCTGTTTGAAAATTATGACGGCAGTAAACCGTTTTCTGAATTAGTACTCCACGCTCGAAGTTTAGGTATTACAGAACCTGATCCGCGTGATGACTTGTCGGGCCGCGATATGCAACGTAAGTTGTTAATCTTGGCGCGCGAGATTGGTTTGGCGATAGAATTAGATGATATCAGTCTTAATTCGTTAGTGCCTAAAGCCTTAGCCGAGTTATCACTTGAAGACTTTTTATCACGCATCAGTGAATTAGATGATGGTTTGTTGCAGCAATATGTCGCTGCAACAGAGCAACATAAAGTACTGCGCTATGTGGCTTCGTTGGATAAAGTGGAAGGTAAGTTACAAGCTGAAGTGAGTTTGCAGTGGGTGGATAATCATCATCCTTATGCCAATTTAACCCCAGGCGATAATGTGTTTGTTATTCGCAGTACGTTTTATCAAGGTAACCCTTTGATTATCCGCGGACCAGGGGCCGGGCGTGAGGTGACTGCTGCAGCGGTGCAGTCCGATTTAGTGCATATCTGCAAAGACCTGTTACAAGAGTAAGTCAATTAAGTTGTCATCCCGGTAACACTTTGGAGCCGGGGTTTAGCTTTTTTGCCTGCGGCCATCAACGTCAGCCCGACACTTCACTATTTAGTCATTTTGATATTTCAATATTTCGTCATTCCGGCAATGCTTGTGAGCCGGAATCCAGCACTATTATTTATTGCTTTGTACTTATGGCCAGCGGCCAGCCAGCTTAGTGGTGCTTGGCTCATAACAGAGTAAAGGGGTAGGGCGCTTATACCCTTTTGCAAACCCTTAGCGCCCGATCAACATTTCTGAAAGCGAACACTTCACGACAGGGTTTTATCCTACTGCTCACGTATTCTGTTATGGGAAGTTTTCAACGGCCTCAATGTTAGTTAGCATTACCGTTATGGATAAAGCCAACTAGCGATTTATGCTCTTATCAATATCGCCACAAATCAGTACTGACTCTCTGGGCAAAAGGATATCCAATGCAAAGGCCAACAAAGGAACAAATTCGAGATTTACCCCTTTATGACGGTATTAGTTTAGAGAATATCATCGTTGTTACAAACAAAGCCGACTCTATAAATGCAATAGCGGAGTTAAGAACTCATTCTTGTTTAGGGTTTGATACAGAGAGTAAACCTTGTTTTGTAAAAGGTGAGGTCAGTGATGGACCTCATTTAATTCAGATAGCCACAAAATCTAAAGTATTCTTATTTCCTACAAAATTTTATGAAAACTTTACTGCAATTGCTGAAATATTATCTGACCCGACAATAAGGAAGGTAGGTTTTGGATTGAAAGAAGATAAAAAACTTCTTTTTAGAAAATTTGGCATTAAATTAATCAATACAGAAGAACTCTCTTCAAAGGTGATGCGTTTTGCGCAAGTTAAACAACGCGTTGGCGCTAGAGTTGCGGTTGCGATGTTTTTTAATCAACGGCTATCTAAGAGTGCACAACAATCCAATTGGTCAATATTCCCTTTACACGATCATCAGAAAAGATACGCCGCAAATGATGCACATAGCGCATTATTAATTGATCTCGAAATAGAAAGACAGAGCCATTCATCTCCCTAAAGAATATGAGCCTCTCACCAATCAATAATCAACATTAGCTTATTTGGCTAAGTAAATAAGCTTGTTGACAATTAGTTGGGGTCATCAAGTTCCCTGCACTTAATCACTCACCTATTAAACCCGTTGCTTGATTTCTACTCTTTGGTTCTCAAACTTTTTTGCTGTGTTGAATTTGTCTTATTGGCTAAAGCTACACCATTGCTTGAGAATCTCTATTTTGTGATTATCAAAGTGTTATAAATTTAAATTATCAATTAGATAAGTTTTGATAATTTTTATTCATTCACTGTCCGCCGTAAGATTACGCCATCGAACAAAGACGAATCAATAGTTTTTAGGAGTAAGTTATGAAAATGAATCATGTAGGTTTGATGGTTGGCGACATGGATAAAGCGGTTGAGTTTTATACTAAAGCGCTGGGACTAAGAGTGGTGATGGGTAACACTAAGGTTCAAGAAGAACGTAAAACTGCTATTGGCAGAATGTGTGTGGCCGTTTTTGGTGAAGGCTTTAAAGGCTTTAACATTGCACACTTAGTCACGACTGACGGTATTGGTGTGGAGATGTTTGAAATGATCGACCGTCAACAACGTCACGAAGTTGATTTTACCCGTCTTGGTATCTTCCACTTTTGTTTGCAAACAGATGACTTTGAAGGCGCTATTGCGCGTACGGAGCAATATGGCGGTAAAGTAAGAATGGACATTATGCGCTACCACCCAGAAGACGACAGTAAGCTAGCACAAATGGTCTACTTAGAAGACCCGTTTGGCAACTTGTTTGAACTTTACTCGCACAGCTATGAAGAAACTTACTCTACTGATTACGAGTAATTTGTTTAACGATATCCGTATTACTTTAACGCTACCTAGATGGTAGCTTTTTTATGTCATGGGAAATGTTTTTGAGGTTACTTTTGAGCATTTTTGCAGATAAACTTAAAATATATCAACTGATTAAATAAGCTAATCAGCTTCATCAGAGTAATACTCGCTTTTTATTAACCGCATAAGAAACTCATTTATTGTCAGTTTGATTGTTTATCACACCGTGATTTGATAAAGGCTTGCAGACATATGCTGATGGCTGCGTAACTGATTTGAGCTGTTAGGCACTAAAAGGAATACAGTGAACACTTATAGTCGGTCTGTAATCATTTTTATTGTGGTTCAAAGGATTTGGCTGGTTTCGTTAGCGCTCGCGTTATTGCTTGCGATTGAGCTGTAGACTTAAATTGGTTAATTGATGGTATTTTAGCTTGACTTAGGATGCAGTTAAACTAGTATATGGACATATAGACGTCCAAACGGCTAAATTAAAAGTTAGTTAATTGGTATTGGCTCCTAAGTTTTACAGAAGTTGAAGGAATACATTATGGCTTTTCATCATGCGCAACATGCCCAGTCGTTAAATCAGAGCTTGTCTGAGCTGAATGATATTAATGTTTCTTTTGAATTCTTCCCGCCATCAACGCCAGAGATGGAAGAGATCCTGTGGAATTCAGTTCGTCGTTTAGAGCCGTTAAATCCTAAATTTGTCTCTGTGACTTATGGTGCCAATTCCGGCGTACGTGATCGTACTCATAGCGTGATTGAACGTATTCAGAAAGAGACGAATCTTCTAGCGGCACCGCATTTAACCTTGGTTGATGCTAGTGATGAAGAGTTAGTTGAACTGGCAAAGCATTATTGGAATTCAGGTATTAGAGACATTGTCGCCTTACGTGGTGATTTACCTGAAGGCAGCCCAAAACCAACTCGCTTTGCTAATGATTTAGTACGTTTATTACGTTCAGTGGCAGATTTTGATATTTCGGTTGCGGCGTATCCTGAGGTTCATCCAGATGCGCGTAACGCTCAGGCTGATTTAATTAACTTGAAGAAAAAAATTGATGCGGGCGCCAACCGTGCCATTACTCAGTTTTTCTTTGATGTTGAATCCTATTTACGTTTTCGCGATCGCTGTGTCACCGCTGGCATAGATGTTGAAATTATCCCTGGCATTTTGCCGGTGACTAACTTTAAGCAAACTAAACGTTTTGCTGGAATGACTAACGTGGCGATTCCACATTGGTTACATCGCCAATTTGAAGGTTTAGATGACGACCCTGCAACTCGTCAGTTAGTTGGAGCCAACGTTGCGATTGATATGGTAAAAGTATTGTCTCGTGAAGGGGTTAAAGATTTTCATTTTTATACTCTTAACCGTGCCGAATTAACTTATGCTATTTGCCATACGTTAGGTGTGCGTCCAAAGTAAACAGGCGTAACGACTCTACGCCTATTTTATCGTTGCAAAAATGCTCATTCATTTAAACCATTAAATTGCGCCTTTTGCCTTGAACTAAGCGTAAATGGCTTAGCGTTGAATAGGCCGTCCTATTCAAAAAAGTTAAATTAGAATGGCTGCTGAGTCGATACCAACAGACGCAGTGGTCATAGTCTCTAACCCCCGTTAATGATTTCATTAGCGGGGTTTTTGTTTAATATTTATGGCCTTTTGTGTGAGTATTCGACGTTTGCCGTATTCTTTTTTTCATATTTATAGCCTATGGTATATTAACAACAATTAATAACTAAAAAGGTGTGATGATGAAAACATCCTTTTATGTACTCAGTGTATTGGCTGGCTTAACCATAGTTAATATTGTGCAAGCAAATGCTGCAGAACCTCAACAAGCCATTCCACCCGCCGCTCAGTTATGTACTTCTTGTCATGGTGCTCAAGGTCAAGGAATTGATATCATTGGCCCTCGTTTAGCTGGTTTATCGGCTGAATACATTACCAATCAACTCAAGTTGTTTCATGCCGGTAAACGTCAAAACCCCACCATGCTAGCAATGGCTGCCACGGTACAAGGTGATAATATTGGCCTAGTGGCACAATATTTTAGCCAACAGCCAGTTGCAGATATTTCGCTGCAATTTCGCGGTGACAAGGTTGCCATTAGTGATCCCTCTGAAAGATTAGCCTTTCAAGGCGATTGGTCGCGAACTATTCCGGCGTGTACCAGTTGTCATGGGCCATCGGCCATTGGTGGAGGCAATTTCCCTCGCTTAGCAGGCCAGCAAGCCAGTTACATCAAGACCCAACTATTAGCTTGGCAAGACGGCACTCGAACCGGTGATGTTGACAATATGATGGGTAATATTGCGCGGAAATTAACAGCTGCCGAAATCGATGGATTATCGCAGTATTTTGCCAATATAAAATAAGGACATGGCTATGAAATTATTATCGCTATTGAGCATTGGTGTCCTGTTTAGCTTGCCTTTACAGGCCAATGAAATGTTAACTGAAGTCCCTGTTACAGCTTCAGCAGCACTACCTGATCGCCAAGCGGCATTGCCTGCATTACCTAAAAAAGTGGGTGAGAACTATCTACAACCTGCGTCATTAACCGATATTCCTGCGGGAGTTTTTGGTGACAAAGTTCGCCTAGGTTATCAATTGTTCGTGAATACTCAAACGCTTAGAGATAAGTACGTTGGTAATCAACTCAGTTGTGCTAATTGTCATATGAATGCAGGGCAACAAGCTAATTCGTCGCCTTTATGGGGGGCATATTTTGCCTATCCGGCCTATCGTAAGAAAAATGATAAAGTGAACAGCTTTCAAGAGCGTGTTCAAGGTTGTTTTACTTATTCAATGAACGGTAAAGCGCCCGAGTCTGGTTCTCCTGAGTTAGTGGCAATATCTGCTTATTCATACTGGTTAGGCATGAGTGGATTAATGGCACAATATAACGTTAGCGGCCCTGTGCCTGAGTTATCTGATGCTGAATTAGTGAAAGGTGCAATGCGGGATGATTTCCCGATGCCAGAGGCCATTGCCAAAAATTTAGATACCAAAGCGCTAAGTCAGTTACCTGGACGGGGCTTTCCTAAAGCGCCAGATCCAGAATTAGCCTATGCGCCGGAGCGCGGTATGATTGTTTATCAAGCTCATTGCCAAACTTGTCATGGCGAAGATGGTCAAGGACAAATAATCGCTGGGGTTGCTGCCTTGCCGCCATTATGGGGACCTCAAAGCTTCAACTGGGGCGCTGGAATGCATCGCGTAAATACGGCTGCTGATTTTATTTATGAAAATATGCCGTTAGGTAAAAGTGTCCAGCTTACCGTTCAGCAAGCTTGGGATGTTGCCGCTTATGTTAATTCGTTTGATCGCCCACAAGATCCTCGTTTTGATGGTGATGTGAGTAAGACTCAAGCCACATACCATCAGCACCAGGGCTATTATGGCCAATCGGTTGCCGGTAAGCCTATTTTAGGGACTGATTCGTATCCGGTTTTTCCGCTTAAAAATACAGTTAAGCCTTGATATCTATCTGAATTAAGATAAACCTATGAATGATGCCCATTGAGTGAACGCTTAATGGGCTTTTTTGTAAGTGTACACATTACTTAGACAGAGCTTATTGAGCATAGCGATCAGAAATGGCAGTATGTTGATCTTAGCTTTTATTTATTATTACCTCATAGGTTGGGCAATGACATTATTCACCTTTGCTGCACAATTGTGCCCACTGTGCCAACAAGATAATGCTTGTGCCATGGAGCAAGGATTAGCCATAGATGCATGTTGGTGCGCTAAGCAAACAGTGGATATGCCCTCAGTTATTGCGCAGTTTAACGCAACATCTTCTGGGGTTGATTTACCCAATAATCAATGTGTTTGTCAGTCTTGTATGGCTAAATTAGTGCAACAATCTGATATTGATGCCGTTGAAATTTATTCACCCTAACCTTAGATTACTCATTAGCGAAATCTCAATGCTATTTGAGTGATGGTTTGTGTTACCGCTTCGAAGCGGCTTAACTTGGCATATAAACACTTAACGCCAATCAATAGCTGCTTTGATGTCCTCGCTCTTGTCCTTCCCAAGTAAGTTAATATTTTATTTATCGACCTATAAACCAATATTGGTACTTATCTATAACCGTCTCTGAATGCATATTTGTGTCATGGCAGAACAATGCGCGATTTATATTAATAGGGGGATCTTCTGATGACTTTAGGACGGTATTATTGAAGTTGGCGCTAGTCACATATACATGGTTGCTATGATTAACGAAATCGAGGTAATCTAAAATGATTGTTTTTCAACGGAGTTGGGCTGTTGAGGGGGAATCAGAAGATAATTAACCTCAGTTTTGGGTAATAAACGGTTTTCAAACAGCCTGGTGAGTAAAGCACAGTGTAGGTTTGATTTTGTAGATTTGGTATGACTCCCGTTTAAACGTTTTATCCTGTCTATTATCCGCGAGGTGAGGTTAGTTAATAATAATTATAACTTTAGACATAAATCATTACTCATTATGAGGTTTTTACATGGAAGCAGTCACACAATTTGTCAATATGGTTAACGGTATAGTATGGGGTGTTCCCATGCTAATTATGATTTTAGGTGTCGGGCTATTTCTGTCGATTGGCTTAAAATTCATGCCTATTTTAAAGCTAAATCGAGGCTTTAGATTGTTATGGGCGGGTCGTCAGGTTACAGATGATAGCGAAAAGGGTGATGTCAGCCCGTTTAATGCATTAATGACCTCATTATCAGCCACTATTGGTACCGGTAACATTGCGGGTGTGGCAACGGCGATTTTTATTGGTGGTCCGGGTGCGCTATTTTGGATGTGGTGTACGGCGCTCGTGGGTATGGCGACTAAGTTTTCGGAAGCTGTTTTGGCGGTGAGGTTTCGTGAAACAGATGCTAATGGCAACCATGTTGGTGGCCCTATGTATTACATCAAAAACGGTTTAGGCAGTAAGTGGGCTTGGTTAGGTACTGCATTTGCTATTTTTGGCTCTATTGCTGGTTTTGGTATTGGTAATACCGTACAAGCTAACTCGGTTGCGGATGCGATGAGCAGTAATTTTGGCGTGCCTAGTTGGGTGACCGGCGTTGTGTTAATGGTGCTGGTTGGTGCGGTACTGATGGGCGGTATTAAGCGTATTGCAGAAGTAGCTGGTAAGCTAGTGCCATTAATGACAGTGTTTTATATTACTGCGGGTTTAGCGGTATTGATTGTTAATGCAGCGCAAGTACCCGCGGCTTTTCTGTTAATTATTGAAAGTGCTTTTAACCCGGTCGCAGCCCAAGGTGGTTTTGCAGGCGCAGCGGTATGGGCTGCAATTCGATTTGGTGTAGCGCGAGGCGTATTTTCCAATGAAGCAGGTTTAGGTAGTGCCCCGATTGCTCATGCCGCAGCACAAACTAATAATCCTGTAAAACAAGGTTTAGTCGCTATGTTAGGCACGTTTATTGACACCCTTATTGTGTGTTCAATTACCGGTTTGGCTATTGTGGTTTCTGGTGCCTGGACATCAGGTGAAAACGGCGCGGCGTTAACCTCATTGGCATTTTCAAATGCATTGCCTATGGGAAATTATATTGTGGCAATTGCATTGGCTATATTTGCCTTTACCACCATTTTAGGTTGGAGTTTTTACAGTGAAAAATGTGTCCAATACCTTTTAGGTGATAAAGCCGTCAAACCATTTCGTCTAATTTGGACCTTAGTTGTACCGATAGGCGCAGTCAGTTCGTTAGAGTTTATTTGGTTATTAGCTGACACATTAAATGCGATGATGGCGATTCCAAACTTAATTGCGTTGGTGTTGTTAAGTCCTGTGGTGTTTGGCTTAACTCGTGAGTATTTTATTAAGCAACGAGCTTTGAAAGCTAACGCTTAAACTCGTCTAGTTAACGACTCACGTTAATATTTCGCAATCGTGGTTAAGCATGTTCATTGGTAAATAGATGAACATGCTTCCTTAAAAGGATTTTTATGAAACATCTTACTTTTGCTGTATCAAGCGCAGCGTTATTGATGGTGATACTCTTGTCCGGGTGTTCTAATCTGTCGCTGCGAACAAATGCGGGTACCATTGCGCTTGGCAACGCCAAGATAGCAGAGATTGATACTTATACCTCTGGAGAAATATCCCGGTTCAAAGCAAAGTTTCTAGGCGATGTGACCACTTCATATTGTGAAGTCTCATCGGATCCTGATAAGTTAGATGATCTCCCTAGCTTGTCTTCAATGACTAAATCGCTCAAATTACAAGTGAAACAACGTGGTGGAAATGCCATTGTTATGAAGCAATGCGGCAAAGTTAATTACCCATCGTGTGCTGTGTATTTAGAGTGTAATGGTGAGGCGTATGTCATCGACCGAGGTATTTAGATAGATTCGTTACTTAGTGTCTATTAGTGCAATATAGTGAGCGTTACCTGCATCATTTAAAAGAAGTTTATTTTTAATAGGCTAAGTGTGACTATCGCGCACTTAACCTATTACATTACCACTGTGGTTTATTCGAAATTGTTATCAAACTCTGAGTCTTCAAATAAGTCGACGGCAGAACTTGGAACAACATTTTTGAATTGGCGAGCAAAATGGCGTTGCACCCCTTTGAGGTCGATATTGCCTATTCCTGAGGCAAAACCAAACCAAGCATAAAGCCCGCTAATATCTTCAAACATCGGAGGTAAATACTTAGGGTGGGCAATAATACCTTCTTGATAAGCTTGGTACAGTACCGGAATATCCTCAATGGCTAATTTGCCTAAAAATAGCATAGGGATTAACTCAGGTAGCCCAGTGCTGATGGCACTACGGATAAAGTTAATATTTTCTACATAACCGCGCACGTAAGAGATGTCTTTAGTAAAAAAGCTACCGCCGCCTACCATGCCACCACGAAATACCCGTTGAGTTACCCGATAGCTGTCTTTTGAGCTTAAATTAAGGTCCCTGAAATAGCGGTACACTTCAATAAAATCAGCCCCTTTCTCTGCCATGTCTACCGCAGATACTCGATCGCTAATACGTCGAGCGCGGCCCGGATTTGAGCTTAAGGTGAGCATTTCCATGAGCACAGCTAAGCCTTCTTGCGAAGCGGTAACGCGTGGTGATCCAACGCTGAGCCAAGTGGCATGAGGTTGAGCTCGGCCATTGAGTGTGGTGCCCACATGAACCCAGCCTTCATGCACTTCATAGATATTCAGATCTGATTCGCTGAACATGGCGCGAGTATTGAGCTTAACCGTATCGCCACCGACGGCGGCATCGGACACAATACCATCACTCAATTTAACGTGAATTTCATCATTATGAAAATACTTCACTAAGCGTTCGCTGAGGACATTTACCGCTTCTGGTGCCGTTACAATCTTAGGATGGCGGCTATTCATGTGGCGCGCCGCTGGCAAAGAAAATATATGGCTTAAGCGATCGCCCAGTTGGCGTAATGTATGGCGATCGCCATGTAATTTGTGGCTGGCACTGCCGTAAAGCTCTTGGCTCAGTTTACCAAACATCGGCTTACCACGATTATGCAGCATGTCTATTACTATGCGATATTGATCAATATTGGCCAGTAAAATTTTACCTAATTTATCGCGTTTACCTAAACCACGCTCAACGGCAGTTTTTAAACCTTGCAGGTCTGTTTGAGTTTGATCTGCGTTAAACGATAGCGGAATTGACTGATAAAAGTCATTACTAACGTTGGGTAATTGTTTACTTTTTTGCGCTAAAAAATCATCTTCAATTTGTCTTGGCCATTTTATTGAGTCTAAAATTTTAATTGGCGCTTGGATGCGAATTAATTCATCAGAAAAACGACGAATATCTTGTTGATAACGCAATAAAGAGTCAGACATTGTCTTTTCCTAATCTAGAGAAGTTGTTAGCAGTGCTAGCGGCCATATTAGCAGATGTTGATCATAAAACTGCAATGAAAAAATAACCATCTAGTCAGCACTATTTTAGTGCAATTTATCATGGCGTATAGCAATGTCTTAAGGGTGGTTTTTTTAAGTTACTAAAAATATTGAATTATTTTCTTGGCATTAAAACTGCTTTACCTAAAGTAGTAATAATTAAAAGGAAAATTTATGGCAGCGATGAGCTATTTAAGTGTGATTGAGCGTTATCATGAATATGAGCATTTAGTGCACGAGCTACTAGAGTCTATTTTGATTGGTGTGGGCGATATTAATTTATTCGAGCAACCTATATCGGCTAAAATTTTTGAAGATATGGCGATAAGCTATCCCTTCGTGGAACTGATTTATTTATTGAATGCTCAGGGCATACAGATTTGCCCCAATATCAGCGTCATTAACCAGCAGGTTAAATTAATGAATTGCGGTGACCGTGCAGATCGAAGTCAGCGGCCTTACTTTACCCAATTGACTGCGGTTGATACTGTGCATATTACTCGACCTTATTTGTCTAATTCTGGTGGTGGCTTGTGTTTGTCTGCATCACAAATGATTAGATCTGCGTCTGGGCAAGTGGTAATTGTGGTTATTGATGTCAACTTAACGCGCTTAATTGAGTTTATGATGGGCGACAGTGCTAGACGCAAAATGTCGCCTTTTTTTAAAAGTATTTATGCTGCAATTGTACTGGGCCTTTTTGTGTTAGTGAGCGTGCTAATGTGGACTGTAGTTCGTGACATTTATACCCTTTTTAGCCAAATTTCTGCTACCCATGATCCATTGCAACCCTTCGGCATTATTATTTTTCTTACCTTGGCATTAGCCATTTTTGATTTGGGTAAAACTATTTTGGAAGAAGAAGTATTGATGCATAAAGATATTTTTCGTCACAGTTCAACTCGACGAACGATTACGCGGTTTATTTCGACCATTTTGATTGCGATTTCAATAGAAGCCTTGTTGACTATGTTTAAAGCGTCGCTAGGGGAAAAGCAATATATTGAGCCAGCAATTTTAATGATGTTAGCCGTAGTGGGCTTGTTGGTAGGGCTGGGAATCTATGTCTATCTAGGGGCCAAAGCCGAGCTGCTGCTCACCCAAACCCAAGCGGGTAAGCATATGCGGCGCGAACAAATTAAAAGCGTATAGCATATTGATCAGCGCCTAACATCCGCTGAGATAAAGATGATAATACAGACAGGGATAAACGATATAAGCGTTTATCCCTATTTTTTAGAAAAAGTCATCGTCACCAATTGCTTTGCGTAATTGGGCTTGTTCGAGAAAATCTTCTAATCTTCGTTTCACTTGGCGTTTATGCTGTAAACTTTCGGCAGACTTAACGTTTCTAGGCGTCGTCATCGCATCTATTTCTGTGTCATCAGGCACTATTTCACTAATATTAGCCATCACAAAACCCTCATGTAAAATAAAAGCGTGGTATTAATTCAATGAGCATTTTCTAACTAAAAAAACGTTAATAGGGAAGTAAAATATTTTTCCTTAATTGGACAGCTATTTTTACCCTTCGTTTTGAGCTTAGCAGTAAATGTATTTCTTGCTAGTAAAACATAAAGCCAAGTGCGAAGAGTGCGTGCTTAAACAAGTATTATCTATGCCATGATGTCACCAGAGAATACTGCTTCTATCTGCTACAGATAGAAAAACGCCACCTGTTAATGAGGTGGCGTTGATATACTCATAAAGCGAGCCAGTAATGGTGTTACTCGTTATAGTGTAAACCCGTAAGAGTAGCCTAAAACAACTTTTGCATCATTGTCTGGTAAGTCAGTATCAGCCGCCATGAAGGATACGGTACCTATGTCTGTTTCAGCACTTAATGTGACGTTGTAGTCTGCATAAGTGTCACCGAATAAATCTTCAACTACATCGCCTTGTGAATAACCATAGTGGAATGCGACGCTGAGCTTTTCTGTTAACGGGAAGCTAGCATTGGCCTGGATATAGCTCCAATCTGTTTCGTCACTGGCACCAGAAACACCTGAATCAGCATTAATTACTTTAGAATAGCCAACATCTAGCCATTTCCATCCAAGAGTGAGCGCGACTTCACCAAAATCAATACTGCCACCAGCATCTGGGTAAGCATAATAAAGGTAGCTAATGTCGTAAGTTAAGTCTTCAGTAAAGTTACCACCATAACCGCCGTACAAATCTAACTCATAACTGGTTTCATCACCGAAATCGACATTAGATACCCAAGTGCCAGCATAAAAACCAGAGTCATGAGCATAATCAATGCCACCTTGAACCGCAGCCGCATCATTAGTTTGTGTAGTGCCACGCCATAAATAGTTTGATGTTGCGCCAATATTACCCGTAACTTCAGCAAGGGCAGAGCCACTCAGTAATAAGCCTGTTGATAATGCAATTGCTTGATATAGTGATTTTTTCATCTTCATCCCTTAACGTTTTATTATCAATGAGGCATTTATGTGTCACTAAATGAACTCAATGTTGGTTTGTCTGAAGATTAATTAGCGAATCGCATGCCAACTCTATTTTCTTATTAAAGTCAGCTGCTTATGTATTTATGGATCATTTTGTTGCATATTTGTTGCAACTTAATGATGCAAGCTCGCCCCTTTTTTGTGCAACAGTGCTCAGCATCCTAATATTCGTTGATGTTGAATTAAGAGATAATACTGTTTGCAGAGGATAAATATAAAAAGCAGGCAATAAAAAACCTCCATAGAGGAGGTTTCTAGCAAAAAAAGAGTAAACGAATAATTAATTAACGCTATCTTTTAGTGTTTTTCCAGCTTTAAACTTAGGCACTGTAGCTGCTGCGATTTGAATTTCTTTGCCAGTTTGTGGATTACGACCAGTACGCGCGGCACGTTGAGTGGTTTCAAAAGAACCAAAGCCAACAATAGAAATTTTATCACCATTTTTCATGGCTTCAGTTACCGCTTGTTCGAAAGACTTTAGAGCGCGGCCAGCTTCAGCTTTTGTTAGTTCCGCATTTTCAGCGATTTTTGCAATTAATTCACTTTTGTTCATATTGATATTCTCTGCTTTCCATAGAAGTGTTTTTTTAAAACATGATTAACATGCCACAAGCGATGCTGGTTTAAAAGCACTTTATCCCATAAATTCAGTATCTGTAATGGTTTTAAAGCAAAATTAGCACAAATAATGTCTTTATTTGCCTTGTTGTTACTCTTCTAAGAGCTGATAAAGAATTTTCTTAACTAACTGCGGCTCGAAAGGCTTGTCACAAAGCGCATTGACGCCAGCACTAAATACATTACTCAGATGAGTGTCGTTGGCTTCTGACGATACCATTAGGATTGGAATATGAGATTGTTGACTGTGGTTACGGATGTACTGAGTCAGTGCAAGTCCGTCTACCGAGGGCATATTGTAATCAGTGATCACTAAATCATACATATTGTCTTTCATTAGGCTAATCGCTTGTTCACCATCAACAGCCTCAGTAATTAGCTGTATGCCTAAATTGCCTATGGTGCGCTTAATAACATTTCGTGCCATTCGGCTATCATCAACCACCAATACTCTAATGCTGTGAACATCAAAGTGGGTTAAATCGAGCTCGTCATTGCTCAGTAAATCAATGGTTGAGTTAAGTGCCGTAGCTAAGTGTTCGGCATTAAATGGTTTTGGTAAAATAGCCACCACGCCTGATTGTCTAAAAATTTCTAGCTGTTCACGACGACACTCACTGGAAACCAGCATAAATTGAATATCACTCAATGCTGGAGTCATTTTAATGTACTGCAATAACTCAGTGGCTTCGCCATCGATAAAATGCAGTGCGCTGGCAATTAAGTCTGGTTTATGGCGATGGATTATCTCTTTAGCTTCAGCAATGGTTGCGGCAGTTTGGATGCTGCTGACACCTTCTTGCTGAAGGCGAGTAATAATGATCTTACGTTGAGTCTCGGAAGGCTCAAGTAATAGGATGGATAATTCACTTGGAGATAAGCTATTCATAATTCACGTTCCACAGATATTTATTATTAGTATTATTTTAATGTTGCATGTGTGAGTAAATTGTACACTAAAAAAATGCTAGAGATGATAGTTAAGCTAGGCCTATAGCACTTGGTGTTTATTTTTGAGCAAGATAGTCTCTGGTCGCGTTCGACAGACCAACCCACCATTGAAACACCACCACACTTAACAGTAATAACCATAGCGGAATTAATGGAATATTATAGCCTCGAAATACCAGTTTGACGTCTTCAGGGGTGATTTGATAGGCAATCAACGCCGTTGTTGTCATTGCAACTAACCCTAGGCTTTGTAAGGCGACATAGCTGAGTAGCAGTACTTTTGTCCATGGCGCACGTATTAGTAAACCAATAAAAACCGGTATCACTCCCAGAGTTAATAAGTCAAAGGCTTCAAAGGTGATCGCGCGCCAAATAGCAACAAGAGTGAGTACAACATACAGTGAGATAAGGATCATCACTCTAACGGGCATTCGTTGGGCTGAATTTTGGTTCATATTGATCATAGTACTGGAGAATTTGAGGTAGAATATCGCACAAAACAGAGTGATGGGTATATTTTGATGACAGAAACACATTTTTGGGCGCTAGTGACCCGCGATAAACCTGAGCAGTCTTCTGCAGATCTTACCCTGAGTTTACGCCAGCAATTAGAAAGCTTGGACGATGAAGCACTCAAGGCATTTGATAAAATATTAGGCCAACAATTACGTCGCAGTTATTCCTGGTCGATTTGGGGAGCAGCATACATAGTGACAGGTTGCGATTCTGATGATGCTTTTACTGAGTTTAGGTGTTTTTTATTGTCGTTAGGTCAGCAATGGTACAACAAGATTATCGCTAATCCAGATAGCTTAGGGGAATTAGAACATTGGCCGTTAGTGGACGATTATGCTTACCCGTTTGTTGAAGATTATGATTTGATTGCAGGACAAGTCTACGAAGACCGCACTGGCTTAGAGCTGCCATTCTTACCCTCAGGACACAGTACTCCAGAAGGGAAAAAATTTAGCACTAAACCAAAAATTATGCGTCAAACCTATCCTTTATTGAGTGCGCGTTTTCCATTTTAGTGGACCGCTTGATCTTAGGCGTTGTTAAGCTTTGGTTCAGCTTATGAGGACTATAGTCAATTTATAGTGATGATAGCTTAATGGCTAACATTTGATTTGATGATAAGTATCGGCGTGCAAATATGGTCAAAGTTGCTTTAACAGAAGCTGAATAGCGTTATCTGAAGCAGCCTTGAAACCTGTGTTATCACAAGCGCCTAAGTCCCAGGAGGTCTATTATGAATGTAAAATATATAATGCTAGCTTCGGTATTAGTATCCCAAATTGTTATGGCTGAAGATGCGCCACCACCTAATCCTGTTACTGAAGTTGGGCTGGTAAAAATTGAATGGCAAAATCCAAAAGATTTCAGTGATATCAGAACTTCTAACGAGCTTCAGTCACGATTTGAAAACCGTTTATTTGACACTTTAACCAAGAACATCAATAAAGAAGCCGAAAAAACCCTCAAGCCAGGACAGACACTGCAAATGACAGTGACTAACTTTGATCTAGCGGGAGACATGCGACCAACATTTGGTGCCACGCCGGGTGATTTACGTGTTGTAAAAGATTTATACCCACCCAGAGCCACCTTTAGTTACACGATTAAAGAAGGTGACAAGGTGATTATTGTTGGTGATGAAAAAATCACAGATATGAGTTTTATGTCTAACTCACATCGCTTTAATGACCGACCATTTCAGTACGAAACAACTTTATTTACCGATTGGTTACAAAAGAGTGTCGCACCTAAACTATAGCCCTTGGCGACAGTACTTAGGATTATATCGATAAGGTTGATTTAGCGCAGGGGTTGTCTGTTTTATCTGTAGTGACTTGATGAATCGTTGTTGATAACCAAATGTGCCAGTGACGCTGGTTACGCTTGATTGTCGCCATTGGGTTTTATCAATGATTGTCGCCGCAACATGTAAAGGTCATATCAACTAAGGTTGCTCCTGCATGAAGATTCCGCAGGAGCATAAAGATTATTTAGACAGTTTAAATACTTGCAGCGTTTGCAGTAAAGTCGCAAGTTTTTTGACAAAGGCTTCGAGAGTTTCAGGTGCGACATGAGTACTACTCTGCATCGCATCAAACTCAGCTACCAATTCTTGTACATAGGGCAAGAAACGGTTGCTACTTTCCGTAAATCCTTGATCTTCAGTAAAGATAGCCACAAACTTACCATGTCCTGCTTTACGCAATTCGTCAAGGCGAGCATCAGAGTCAATCGCTTGTCTATAGGCTACTTGCAGGTTTTCTTTTATCTGTAGAAAAACATTGGTGTACGGCATAATTGCCTCATAGTGCATTTGTAAATAATAAAGCTAATTATAAGGAGCCGCTATGCTGGCAACAAGGAAAAGTCCGCTTATTTTTAATATAGGGATGATTTATCGTCGTTTACAGCGATATAGCTTTAGTTTAGTGGTATTTCTACTGTGTTTTGGCTCTACATCGGCAACGGCATTGGATTCGCCAGTATTTTATAAAATTGAGTATCAACAACAGCAAGCGTATTTACTGGGTTCAATTCATATCGGTCGCCAAGATTTTTACCCATTAGGACAACATATTGAGTCGGCATTTAAACAAGCAGATGCACTCGTGGTTGAGGCCGATATTAGCCAAGGTGACACGGGAGCGCTATTACAGCAGTACGGTGCATTGTCTGCCGATATTGCCGCAGACGTTAATGTGATACGCCAAGTTTATTGCCAAAGTCATCAAAGTTTGTGTCAGGCATTAGCACCATATGCTCCCTGGTTACAGTCAGCACAAATTAGTATGGGCCGTTATGCGCAATTGGGTTATAGCGCAGACCAAGGCGTCGATGCTTATTTTATGGCAAATCGCAGTGACAAAGCCCTAGTTGAACTTGAAAGTATGCAGTTTCAATTTGAATTAATTTCATCATTTTCAACCGCGACCCAGATGCAAATGCTGGATGATTCGATCAACGTCAGTGATGCCGAAATGCTTGATTTAATTTATGCTTGGCGCCAAGGTGATGCCAGTGCATTGGCAACCATTATGGAATCGCAAGCGGGCGATGCCAATGAATTGCTTGAAAAATTACTGTGGCAACGCAATCGCACCATGACGCAAAAAATTATCCAGTTGCTACAACAGCGTAATTATAAACAGCTGTTTATTGTGGTTGGAGCAGGCCATATTGTTGGTCAGCAAGCCATTCCTGACTTACTTAAACAGCAAGGTGCAACGGTCACCCCTTGTACCTTTTTGCAGTGTTAAGGAGAATGTTGTGCGTTCACAAGGGCCAATAATAGTATAACTTTATGCTTATATTGGCTTTGTTTGACCAAGAAAATGAACATATCGACCTAAGGATAAATATGGCTCACGTTGTGAATAAGCCAATTCCATTTCAATAAGCTGATGTTTATCGAAGTTGGGCGGGAGATTATTTTTTAAGTAATCATTAATCACCCTAACCCCAGATTGACTGATCATCGACAGTTGCCATTGGGCAAACCAAGCGCGAACATCTGCAATATACAGGGGATGGTTGGGGGTTAATCCAACCTTCTTTTTAACCTTAAAATCACGCTTAACATAGTCAAAGTTGCCTGAAATTAAACTGTGAAAGCGCAATGCTTCCTTATTAAAAAACATCAGCGAAAATAACCCATTCGGTTTTAGCAGGCTTAATAACCCATGCAAAGTCGATTCAGCATCAGTGAGCCATTCGGCTACAGCGTGGCATAAGATGACATCAAACTGACCAAACTGCTGCACGGTTAGTGCTTGAATAGGGCTATGCACTAACTCGATTGATAATTCTGTGTCTGAGGCGGCAATCTGTTGTTGGGCTATGGCCAACATCTGCTCAGAAATATCACATAGCACCACATCATGGCCCAACGCAGCCAGTTTTTGGCTCAAAAAACCAAACCCTCCCCCAGCATCTAAAATGCGTAATCGTGGTTTATTCAAGCGAGTTAATGCTGGGATTAAGTCTCGCCACAATACTGCAGCACGGATTTCACCTTTAGTGGTGCCATAGATGTTTTGCGCAAACTTTTGACTAAGAGTATCGAAATTTTTATCTTGCACGATTTAAGTTACATCACGTTATTGAGCCGATATGGAGTAACGTAATTGTCGCACTGTAGGCTGAAAAAGGTAAAGACAAATCAGTGATTGTGTATAGAGGGTAAATAAAAGTTTATCGATTAATCAATATAAGCAGCAATGACAACCGACTTTAAACGCATTTTATAATTAGCTGTTTAGCAACAGTAAGAGTCTAAGGTATAATGATCGACTAACCATCTTTGCAGCGCATACTTTTTGCTGCCTATTTAGGGTACAACATTGTGAGTCACGACTACGCTATCGAATTACAGGCGATGCCTTCGCTGTTGTCTTTGTATCGAAAAATCCTATTTGGTCGTAAACCGGGATGGGATCAACAACCGCTGCCGAATATTTATGTGCAAGCTTCTAATGTGGTGCTGTCGCAAGAGAAAATTCGGCAATATGCCGCTGTATGTGGTTTTGAATACGATGATAGGGTGTTACCTCCAACGTATTTATATGTGTGGGCATTTCGTTTGCATGCGATGATTTTTACTCATAAAGCCGTGACATTTCCGTTGCTTGGAATGATCCACTTAAAAAATAGTATTAGTGTATTTCGTCCTGTACGTACTGATGAAATATTGACTGTGCAGTGCGAACTGTCAGCGAGTCGCACTACAGATGCTGGACTTGAGTTTGATTTAGTTTCAAAAGTGTTGGTTGGTGAAGAGCTTGTATGGCAAGCGTTATCAACATACTTATATCGCATTGAGTCTGCTGGGCGGCGGGCTCGTCCGCCTAAAGCGTCTGAGATGGCATGGGAAAATGTCCAGCAATGGCGTTTAACCGATGACTTAGGCCGTCGTTATGCCAAAGCTTCGGGCGATTATAACTTGATCCATTTGCATCCTTTATTGTCAAAACGCTTTGGTTTTGAGCGAGTGTTGGCCCATGGCATGTGGTCTAAAGCGCGTGCATTATCTCAGTTGATGACTTATATCGGTGATCGACCTTCAGGTTGATGTTGAATTTAAATTACCGGTGTTTATGCCGTCTGAAGTGACATTTGCATTTGAAAGTACTGAGAATGGTAAACGTTTTCAAATACGTGATGTCAAAGGTCGTCGACCGCATTTGCAGGGTGATGTTACCTATTTATAAGCAGATAGACCTCGCTGAGGTGGCTTAAACGTCAGTGGTAAGTCAATTGCGAACATAAAAAAGCTCAGGTTAATACCTGAGCTTTTTTTATGGCAGACTTAAGGTACCGAGTGGCCCATTGCCGCTTCCCAAATGCTAAACCATTGTTGTCGATCAAGTTCAATGTTAGCTGAATTTACCGCGCTGGTGATACGTTCTAGATTACCACTGCCGATAATAGGAGCAGGGCGACTTGGATGCATACGAACCCAAGCATAAATCACTTGGCTAATGTCTTGTGCGCCAACTTGCTGAGCAATATCGTGCAGGGTATTGCGAATTCTCAGTGCTTGGGGCGTGTTCGCTGAAAGGAGATCTCCACCGCCCAAACAAGACCATGCCATTGGGGTGATGCGGTATTGTTGACACTGATCAAGCACACCATCATGCAAGCTCTGCATGGCTAAAGGCGATATTTCAACTTGGTTAGTGATCAACGGAGCATTGAGGCGTGATTGCAGTAAATCAAATTGGCTGGTGGTAAAGTTAGATACACCAAAGTGGCTGACTTTACCTTGGGCATGCAATTGCTCGAAAGCGGCAGCCATTTCGTCAGCATTCATTAATGGATCGGGGCGATGGATGAGTAACACATCTAAGTGATCAGTTTTTAATTCAGTAAGTGAATTTTCAACACTTTGAATAATATGCGCTTTACTTGTGTCGTAATGATTAACATAACGACCATCATAGCCATCAAACAAGGGTTTAATGCCACACTTACTGATCAACTGCATTTGCTGACGTAACTGTGGTTTAAGGGTTAACGCTTCACCAAATAAGGTTTCACACTGATACATACCATATATATCAGCGTGGTCCATGGTCGTGACGCCAAGATCAAGATAATGCTCAATTAAGCCAAGTAGTTGCTGTGGCGACATATTCCAAGCATCAGCACGCCAAAATCCGGCGATAAAATCAGAAAATCTAAAAGTAGATTGGGTCATAAGTTAATTTTAACCTTAGTTAGGGGTAATAAATGCTTATTAAAGCACTTTTAGATCGACATTGACTGAAAAGCAACTCGCTATCAAAAGCCAACGAATCTTAGCAAGACAGAACAAAATCACTGAGCCAGTGTTATTTTTACCTATTTACCTCATCCGCTAAATGGATGAGGTGAGTTAATCATTGTTGTAGCATACTTTGACACAATGTTTGACTACATTAGGCGACATAGCATGCCATTGATTTAGCTTGATTAGCTTAAGCACTGGGTTATTTTTGATAAATATGTACATCGCGTTGTGGGAACGGAATACTAATGCCTTCAGCATCAAAGCGTATTTTCACTGCACGAGTAATATCCCAGTAAACCTCCCAGTAATCATCAGGGTTAACCCAAGGCCTGACAACAAAGTCGACTGAAGATTCACCTAATGTGTGCAGTTTTACAATTGGTTCTGGATGTTCTTGCACCTTAGGGTGTTGCTCAACAATACTTTTTAAAATGGTTTCAGCATGTTCAACATTGTCGCTGTAACTAATACCAAAAATCATGTCTACGCGGCGCTGATGCTCGGCAGTAATATTGTTAATGGTATCGCCCCAAATTTTATTGTTTGGCACAATCAAGCGTTGGTTATCGAGGGTTTTGATGGTTGTTGATACTAAGCTCATGTGACTCACACGACCGGTAACATTGGCTGCATTAATTAGATCACCGACATCAAATGGACGATAGATTAAGATCATCATCCCAGATGCAAAGTTTGATAATGTGTCTTGTAATGCAAAACCAATAATCACACCGGCAATACCAAAGCCAGCGAGCAAAGGCCCAAGCTCAAACCCGAGCTGTGATAAGGCAATTAATAATCCTAATGCAAATACCACCTTACTGGACAACGAAATAAAGAAGTCTTGCAGTAATTGGCTAAATTGTAATTTTGATGCTTTTACTGTTTTCGAGATAATTTTGGTGACAATTTTGGCCACTAAACTGGCTAAAAATAAAATAAATACAAAGACTAAAATTTTGAAGGTTAAGCTAGGACCATTATTAATGGTTTGATCTTTGATGACGTTAAGCCAGCCTTGCAGCAGATTAGACGCGACACTGAAGTTCAATACATCTTGGGTAATATCACCAGACACGCTAAACAAGGTTTGTTTAAAAGCCGTGACATCTTGGCCTAGTGTTTCGAGCATTCCCGCTGATACAGCTAGGCTTGAGCTACTTTGATCTAAACGTTCTTTTAGTGCCATCACCTCTGCTTTTTGTTCGGCAGTGATATCGGCCCCAGCGCTTTCAGCTTCTGAAACGGCTTTTTGTAATTCATCTTGTGTGTAATGCACTAAACTGTCGAAATGGTCGGCGCGTTTGAGCATAAAATCGGTTAATTTCTGTTGTTGAATACTGACATCCATATTCAAGGTTTTAGCCCATTGCAGCGAGGTTAATTGTGCCTTGAGATAGTGGTCTCGTTCAAATTCTCGTTGTGATATAGCTAAGACAACCTTACTTTCATCACCTTGCTTGATATCAAGACGCATAAGCATAATTTGATCGTCTAAATAACTCCCGACACTGTTTAAAAAAATCCAGCTGACTTTGAACTAAAGTGATTAGGTATTGCGGGTTTTCATCTGGAGTTTTGATCAGCTGCGCAATTATATCGCGTAATTCAGATGACTTGTTCTTAATCCTATATTCAGTAAAGTTACGTAATTCACCTTTTGCCTTAAACAGTAGGAGGGTATCTTGATCAATTGTTTGTTGTAATCGGCTGATTTTATTTTGAGTGTCGGTTAACTGACTGGTGGTGACAATCGGTGCTGTTGCATCTTGTTCTGCGCTAGCTGTTGGCGACATAAACACCACTAAGGTGAATAATATCGTAAATAAAATCCGTAGCATGAAAGGTCGTCCTTTGGCGTTGAGTTGTGCCTATAATAGTGGAAAACGCCTATAGTAGCCAAGTACAGCAATTCTTAGGGTTATTTGTTACACTTGCCGCCATTATTGAACTGAGGGAATTATCATGTCGCTGCAATGTGCTCATTGCTATAAATCTTTTTTCAATTGCGAAGGTCAATGACAGTCGTGGTAAAGGTTTGTCAGTTGAGGTGCAATGCCCTCATTGTGCTGCATGGCTTGGGCATAACAAGTTGTTATCAATTGCTAAGATGTTTGGGTTTTATGGTGGCGTAGTTGCCGCGGTAGTTGGTTATTTTTTTGACAATGTAGCGTCGATCACCACGCCATTGATTATATTAGCGGTTATCATTGTTGGTTTATCGCATATTATGGACCATTTACAGCTGATCGAAGCCCCTGAAAATGATCCTAGTACAGAACCTGGTGCAAAATAGGTTAATTCACCTCAATCACTTGGCTTTCTAATGAGGCTTCAACGTAGTAAATACCGCCTAGTACAACAACAGCAACAATGGCTATTACTAAAATGATGCCAATGTTTTCACGAATAAATAGTGCCATGGTGTTTGTCCTGTAATGATGATGTTTACTCATGCATTATGGTATGGGTAATAGCTTAAGACTATCTTAAAAATAACGACTTAGTTATTTGTCGGTAGTTTATGATTTTACTGTCAATATGTCGCCATGATTTATCACAATCTAAGTGTTGCTTTTTATTGGTGGTCTTTTACACTAATGGCCACTTTTATTAACCTGATGGATTTTTACTGGTGAGTTCCCGCATCAAAATAAAACAAACTATCGCAATCTGGCTTAGTGCCATTTTGATTGTGTTGTCTGTTGCTGCGTCAGCCCATTCAGTTAGACATCTCGATGACGGTGTAAAAAATCACTGTACCTTGTGTTTTCACCAACTTCATCTTAATAAAACCCTGCAGTTTTCCAGTTTTGTGTTTGCCGTTACTAAGCAAACTTTTGAACTTCAGCAGTATACTCTACCTCCTTTCTCATCGGTTTTTCATCGCTATTACCACAGTCGCGCGCCACCACAATCCCTGTAATTCAACACATACATTTATTAATTTTTCCGTTATCGGATAGTTCATATTGAACAGCGATAGGCGGATATTTGTTGTATTTTGGAGATTTTATGTCTGCGTTAAACACCCGTGTGTCAATTTTAGCATTAGCTTGTGCTGTGAGTTCTTATTCTGTCATGGCAGAAGATTCTAGTTTAACCAACCCTAATATAAGTGCAGTGCTCGATGGTTACTATCAAACAGGTGACCGACCATTAGCTGAGCGTGCAGAAGGTTTTGGTTTAGGTGAAACTGAGTTGGCCTTGAGTGCCAATATTGATGAAATGTTTTACGGTAAAGTGACCGCCATTATTGAGTCACATGACGGTGAAACAGAGCTTAATTTAGAAGAAGCCTTTATTCAAACATTAGCTATGCCTTATGGTTTATCGGTTCGTGCAGGTCGTTTTTTATCTGACATTGGCTATTTAAATAACCAACATTTACACACAGACTCATTTTCTGATCGTCCAGCTGCTTACCGTGCATTTTTAGGCGGACATTATTTTGATGATGGTATTCGTTTAAACTATGTCGCGCCAACCGATCTCTACTGGACTCTGGGTGTCGAAGCGTTTAAGGGAGAAAGTTTACGTGCTGCGGATGCACATGGTGAGCGCGATTTTGATAACCTTGGGGTGTACAGTGCGTTAACCAAGATGGGGGGTGATATTGGTATAGAAAGTTCTTGGCAGTTAGGCTTAAGTTATCTTCGCAATCAAAATGGTCAAGCTTATGCCGAAGATGAGCATAATGAGGAAGAAGAGGGGCATGATGAAGAACATGCTGGACATAGCCATAGTGCTTCTTATACAGGTAAAAACACCTACATTGCTGATGTTGTTTATAAGTGGGCACCTAATGGTAACTACAAATACCAAAATTTAACTGTCAGTGGTGAATATTTTAGAGTAACTGATATTTTTGCTATGGAACCTGGTCATATTGTTGAGGCCGACCATGAAGATATTAGTAGTGATGACTATCACCAGGGCTGGTATGTCAGTAGTGTGTATCAATTTTCTCCTCGTTGGTCTGCTGGGATTCGTTATGGTCAAGTGGATACTTATGAAGTCCATGGCGATCACCTTCATCCACAACAATTGAAAGAGTCAGAAGTCAGTTTAGCATGGCACAGTAGTCATTTTTCGACAGTGCGCTTGCAATACACTCATCAGACTGGGACTAATTTCGATGGTTTTGAAGATGATAATATCCTTACTTTACAATATGTCATGTCATTAGGAGCTCACGGTGCGCATCAATACTAAATTGCTTTTAGCAGTGGCTTCAATGTCACTGCTGTTTACCGCGACAGCACAAGCGGAACTCAATGTGTTTGCATGTGAACCTGAATATGCAGCACTGACATTAGCGCTAGCACCCGATGCAAAAGTGTATTCGGCAACAACAGCGATGCAAGATCCACATCAAGTACAAGCAAGACCAAGCCTGATTGCGAAGATGCGTCAAGCTGATGTAGTGGTTTGTGCAGGGGCAGACTTAGAAATAGGTTGGCTGCCTATGCTGCAAATGAAGTCGGCTAATCCTCAGGTTAGGTCGACGGATAAGGGCTTATTTTTTGCTGCAGAGCATATTGATACCTTGGATAAGTTAGCCTCAGTGGATCGTTCAATGGGCGATGTTCATGCAAAGGGAAATCCCCATTTGCATCTTGATCCGCAGCGGATGTTAATAGTTGCACAGGCCTTGAGTACTAAATTTACTCAAATCGATCCTGACAATGCCAGTCTTTATCGTCAGTCGTTGGCCGATTTTAGCCAAGCTTGGCAAGCTAAAATACCGCAATGGCAACAGCAGGCTAAAGATTTAGCTGGTAAGAAGGTTATCGCCTACCATTCAAGCTTTCGTTATTTGTTCAAATGGATTGGCATTGAGCAAGTAGCCGATCTTGAGCCCAAGCCAGGTATCGCACCTACGAGTAGCCATTTAGCCTCTTTGCTTGTTCGTGCGGAAAAAGGCGATGTAATGGCGATTATTGTGGCGTCATACCAAGATGAGCGTGGGGCAAAATGGTTAGGCGAACGCGCTAATCTGCCAGTATTGGTGCTACCGATATCGGTGGGTGGCAACGAAGAGAGTAAAGACCTGATTAGCTTATACGACAGCATACTTAGCCTATTGAATAAGGTGAAATAACACTATGTTTGATGTTGAGTTACTGTCTATCTTGTTGCCTGCGTTAGCGGCAGGGTTATTGGTATTATCAACCCATGTGCTGTTAGGTCAACAAGTGCTTAAGCGTGGCATTATCTTTATTGATTTGGCTATTGCTCAAGTTGCAGCCTTAGGGGCGATAGTATCGCACATTGATCATAGGCTAGAGGATTTACCCTATGCCCATGTGTGGATGCCTGCGTTGTTTGCCCTAGGCGGTGCAGGCATTATTGCTTGGATGGCAAAGCGGTTAGTCGGTGAGCTCGAGGCATTTATTGGCTGCTTTTATGTGCTCAGTGCGGTGGCGGCAATGTTGTTATTAGCCAACGACCCTCATGGTGCTGAGTTATTAAAGCAATTAATGTCGGGGCAAATATTGTGGGTGAGTTGGTCTCAGTTAGCACTACCGGCAGTGGTTTCTGCCGGTATTCTGGGGATTATTATCGCCAAACCGCAAATATTAGATGGTGCTGGGTTTTACTTTCTATTTGCCTTAGTGATTACTTTGTCGGTGGAACTCGTGGGAGTGTATTTAGTGTTTAGCACCCTAATTTTGCCGGCTTTAGCCTTAAACCAATATCATGGTAAACCCAAACTCGCTTTGGCGTATGGGGTCGGTATTGTGGGTTATATTGCTGGGTTGCTGTTGTCTGCTAGTTATGACTTACCCAGTGGTGCAGCCATAGTGGCAACATTAGCGTTAAGTGCATTTTTATTTAGAATGTTGCTAAAACTGCGATTGCCAGTATTAGCTGGTTAAGCCACTAATAATTAACTTGTTAACCCAATGGCTAATCTTTCATAGAAAGCTTGTTACTCTGCCCCTGCTCACAGGGGCAGAGTATTTCAGCGTACATATGTAAACAAAACGTTGAGTCCCTAGACTAGCATCGCTATACTGACGCCAATTTTATTGCAGGAGTATGCTGTGCTGCTTATCGCTCGTTCAATCATTCTCGCCGTGCTATTATTTTTAGCCTTTATATTTTCGGTTGTCATTTGCCTATTTCGGCCTATGCATCGCGACAATGTACATTTTGTGGCCCGTTTTTTTGGTTCCGTTGCGCCAGTATTGGGCATTAAAGTCATTAAACGTGTTCACTCAGCGAGTGCTACTCCGCAACCTTGTATTTACTTAGCTAATCATCAAAATAATTTTGATTTATTTACCCATACATCAGTGGTGCCTAAAGCGACAGTGAGCTTAGGTAAAAAAAGTTTGCTATGGATGCCGTTATTCGGGCAAATTTATTGGTTATCGGGCAATATTCTTATTGATCGTAAAAACCGTCATAGTGCGTTTGATACTATGGCGAAAACAGTCGATAAGATGAAAAATAAACTCCTGTCAGTGTGGATATTTCCTGAAGGAACTCGTTCTCGTGGTCGTGGATTATTACCCTTTAAAGTGGGTGCTTTTCACACTGCGATAGCTGCCCAAGCACCCATAGTGCCAGTCTTAGCGTCTTGTCAGAATCATATAAACCTAAATCGTTGGAACAACGGTGTGGTGATTGTAGAAATGATGGCGCCAGTAGCCACGGCAGGTTTAGATAAAAATGATGTGAAAGCATTAAATGCTAAAGTGCATCAATTAATGTCAGCACGTTTGGTCGAATTGAATAAAGAAGCACAAGCATTAATGCTACAAGCGCAATAATATTGTTATCGGTCGCCTAACATCGCTCATAAACTCGCAACTTGTGTCAGTTTGGGTATAATTGAATAAATTTTTACAGGTCCTATTTACGGAGTAATCCATGTCTGTTGAGCGTCAGTTAAAAGAACAATTTGCTGAAAATCTTGAAATTGTTGATGCCTTACTTGCCGATGGTTCAGAGCCTGATGCGGAATATACTATTGAACATCATTTTTCTGCGACCAATTTTGATCGTTTAGAAAAAGCCGCTGTTGACGCATTTAAACTCGGTTTTGAAGTGAACGATGCCGAAGAAATGGAGCTTGAAGATGGCTCGATTATTTTCTGTTTTGATGCTATCGCTAAGCATAAGCTAGAAGTGCCTTTATTGGATAAAGCCTGTGAACAGTTAATTCAACTCGCCGCCAAGCAAAAAGTAGACTATGACGGTTGGGGAACTTACTTTGTTGGTGATGAAGTTGAAGGCGACGAAGAAGACGATGAATTTGAAGATGATGAATACGAAGATGACAATGACTCAGATGATAAATTTCACTAAGTAATCATTTGCTATTCAGCCATAAAAAAACGCTCATCCATGATGAGCGTTTTTTTATGGCTGAATAGCAATTATTGATAACCTATTATTTATTAATAACGCTTTGATTACGACCTTGTTGTTTAGCAAGATATAGTGCTTTATCTGCACCGGATAACCAGGTAGAGCTATTGTCTATTTCTGAATCTAAATCATTAATCCCTATACTTATAGTGACTTTTATCAGGCGATTTTCGAATGCTATTTCAGATTCTTCAATGCGTTTTCGTAACCGTTCGGTAAAGTTCAGTGCATCTTCTGCTGTGGTTTTAGATAACACCACGCCAAACTCTTCACCACCATAACGGCCGGCACAGTCGGTTTCACGTAATGCTTGTTTTAACAGATAAGCGATATGTTGGATAACTTTATCGCCAGCAGGGTGACCATACTTGTCGTTAATTAGTTTGAAATTATCAATATCAATCATGACTAAAGATGCCGCATCACCGTAACGTGAATAGCGATCAAACTCTTTTTCCATACAATCTTGCCAGTGGCGACGGTTATGTAGCTGGGTTAAGCCATCGGTTTGGCTTAATTGCTCCAGTTGCTCATTGGCCGATTTTAATTGCAGTTTATTTACCGCTATATCGGTTACATCATAGACAATAATACTGATGTGGGTGATTTGCCCTGTTAATGAAGCTAATGGCAGTAAGGTAATGTTCTGAAACATAAAATCTGCTCGTCCCGTTACTGGCCGATAGTTTTTAAACTTAAATACGTATGGACGTTGTTCCCAACTAATAAAAGTGCGATTTTTTAATAAAAATACCGATTCCATTTTTTTCTTCAGCCAATCAGCCTGTAAATCTGGAAACTGTTCGAACAGATTTTTACCCTTAATGGAGTTCGGTGATACGCCGCTGTGGTTTTCCATAAAACCATTCCAAAGCTGGATATTATAGTCGCGATCGAGCACAACTAAGCCTACCTCAATGGTTTGCACCATATCGATTAGCCAGTGAAGCTCATTCATCGCACTTTGGTCATTTGACATAAAGAGTATCCAACATTAATCGAGTAAGTAGCCAAGCTTATAGTTAAGCGTAGGAATAGAGTCTTCAGTAAACAGCAGCAAAAGATCACATTGAATATTGTAATCTTCGATTCGATAGTTGATTTCCATCGCTAGAGTTCGTTGCCATTTGTCTGAGTTGTCGTGAATGAGTTCATTGACGCTGCAATGTCTGCCAAGTACAACCGGATGTGCCTGACTGAATTTCATGTCAAGTTGTTCAGATATACCATTTAGAAATGCTCCGATGAGCACGTTACCGGTATCCATCATCACTTCTATTTCTGTGGTGATGTCCTCTGGGTTATCTAAGCCCATCAATTTGGCCATGTCTTCAAAGCTAGAGTCATGGAACAGCAATAACGCTTCACCAGCGATTCCTGCACCAATAAATCCTTGGCACAGCCCTGATACAGTTGAGTTTCGCTCGGTGGCTTTTAAGGCCATGGTTAATTCACTAACTTCTAGCACGTTCACATTTGGGATTGGTAATAATACAAATACATCTAGAAGCTTAGCGAGTAAGTCTGCGGCTCTACCCATAGCGACGTTAGCGATTTCTTGGCATGCGTCACGCATATCAACTTTCATCATTGGAGTGTCGTCAGCTTTATTACCCTGAGTAAGGGTTAAAATGCCGTACTCTTGCAAAATATGGCTGATAGCTTCTGCACTAACGGGTTTTTGAATAAAGTCTAGAGCACCTAAAGCTTTGACTCGCTCATGGGCTTTAATTTGAATATCACCTGACACCACAATGATCAGCGCGGGTAAATCTTGCTGTTGTACCGCTTGGAGTACTTCATAACCATCCATCACCGGCATGTTGAGATCGAGAAAGACAATCTCACCTTTACCTGCGCGAATGACCTCAAGCCCTTCTGCACCATTGGTGGCGTAGCTAATTTCAACGTCCCAGTCTTTGGGGAGAGTTCTTGCCATTTGTTTTCTGGCGAGTGCAGAGTCGTCGCATATTAATATTGGAATGGTCATTGTTGCTGGTCTTCCTTATTTCGCCTTTAAGAAAAAAACACTCATTAATGCAACCGCGAGTGGTATGAGGCGGATAGTTATAATTATAAGACTATTTACAGCGATTTTTTGTTCGTTAGCTCATTATACGTATTTGCTTACAATATTGATAACTTAGTTTTAACATTTAATTAAGTTGGTAACATTTGTATAGCTGTTACCACAATGTCATCAATGTCATCAATGTCATATCAATCTGGCGTTACATTTCGTGTAGAAGCATGAAGATTGGATGGTTATGCCTAAATTGATACTGTATCAGGCTAACACTCAATGGAATATTGTTCAAAATAAAGCGTGGCAACATTTTGACCAATGCTGATTATTTGTCATGTTATTACTATTCGGCAGATAGTCCAGATATGTTAGTCTAAAGACTGGCCTGACCAGTAATAGGGTGCTTTATGGAAAAAGAGTTAATTAAGTTCAGGGTTGAGCATGGTATTGCCCATGTTTGCTTAAACAGACCCAGTAAAATAAATGCGCTTAATGTTGAGATGTTTACCGCGATAGATGTGCTTATTAAGCAGATCAGAGCGGATAAACAGATTAATGCGGTGATTTTATCCGGCGCCGAAGGCAATTTCTGTTCAGGCTTAGATGTGAAGAGTGTGGCGAGTTCACCCACCAGTGCCTTGAAGCTATTATTTAAGTGGTTGCCAGGTAATGCAAACTTAGCTCAGCGGGTGTCTTTGGGCTGGCAGCGTTTACCGATTCCTGTTATTGCGGTGTTAGACGGCTGTTGTTATGGCGGTGGCACCCAAATAGCTTTAGGGGCTGATATTCGTATTGCCACGCCACATTGTAAGTTGTCGATAATGGAAGCAAAGTGGGGGCTTGTGCCAGATATGGCTGGTTTGGTGGCATTAAGACAAATTATGCCGAAAGACAAAGCGTTGATGTTGACCTATACCGCGGATATTTTAACTGCTGAGCAAGCGCTTGAGCTAGGTTTGGTGACTCAAATAAGTGATAACGCTTATGAGTATGCTACGGCATTAGCTCAAAAAATTATGCGTACTTCGCCCGATGCCAATGCCGCCATTAAACGCAGTATCAATCAAAGTTGGAGTGCCTCTGTACGCAGTTTATTAGCCCGGGAATCGTTGAGCCAAATTCGATTGTTATTGGGGAAAAACCGGGTGATTGCTGCGATTAGACAAACTAAAAATCCACATAAGGCCTATCGCGTTCGTCAGTCTTGGTGGTAAGTAAATCGATTAGCACTAATGTATCAATGCAATGACTATCTACCGATAACGGTTCGGGAAAAGCCTTCAATTTGATTCAGGGCTTCTTCCCAGCCACTAGCATTGCTTAAATCTAAACTCATCTGATATTGGCGATAGTATCGAGCCGGTTTAACTTGATTGTAATTAAGTCGAGTAGTGGCTTGTTCAATCGAATTAGGGTGTGCATCAGCCGATTGAATATCGAGTATTGGAATCGACATAGTCACTAATTGCTCGGCAATTGATTTACGCTGACTTTGCGGATCGATTAAATATTCGTACTCGCGATAAGGGTTGATGATGACCAGTACATCTGGCGTAGGAATTTTTTTTTCATAGAGCAAATTGATGATCATGCCGGCGCTGTCATCAAGCACAATCATAATCTTTCCGCCTGGGAATAAACTGGTGGTTGCGGGTAATTGATTTAGGGCTTCATTTAGATTGGTTTGTTGAAAATTTCTCAGTTCAAGTAACTGAGATGATTCATATTTAGGAATGCTTTTGTCACTACTTAATTGTAATTGTTCTGTGCCTGCTTTAGTAATTTCTTCAGGTTTAGTGGCATAGTTTGGTCGATATAAGCCTTTTGCTGGTGTGAGGCTAATACTCGCCCAGCCGAGGCTATTAATATTAGTCCGCAGATAGCTGGCTAAACCCGCGGCATCTGCATCTGTGTCTGACGCGGCCACAATCACCGCCGAGCCAAAGTGTTTTTTGCTCTGCCAAGACCGGACCAGAATTTCACTTTGTTTACCGTCAATAGTGATAAATTTTATTTCATCAGCAGATAGGTAAGCATAAGGTTGCTGCGCTTTTACGCTCGGCATGGCCATTAATAAGCTTACTGTTACGATTAATAACAGACTTAGTCGTCCTAATTGCACCATAACCTCTCAGTAAAAAACACATAATATGATTAGCTTAATGTATAACGATGAGTAAAAACAATGCCCTGATAAACAGGGCATTTTTTACACGACATTATTGCTACAACGAGTTAAGCGTTATACGTGGCTAACAAGCACCATACGTATTGCATCAAGCTGTAATTGACTGTTGTCCATGTAACCCGTTAATTCGACCATTTGATTACGAATATATTCTAGTTCGTCTTCACGAATGTTCGGATTAACTGCTTTTAAGGCTTCTAGTCTTTCCAATTCGCCAGTGAGTTGCTGAGTCATTTTAGCGCGGCCATCGACCACTAACTGTGCTAGCGATTGCTTGGCAAACTCTTCACCTTTGGCCAATAAAGGGTGCAAAATAGGCTGCGATGCATTAACAAGCTTACTGGCAATATGACGGTTAACCGCACTAAGTTGCTTATCAAAGCTGGCATAATCCACTTTGTCAGCCATGTTTAAGCCATTTTTATCCAGCAACACTCTAATAGGAGTGGGTGGTAAATAACGGTATAGCTGACTCGCCTTTGGCGCCGAAGCATCGGCCATGTAAATCAATTCTAAAAACAGGGTACCTGCAGGTAACGCCTTATTTTTTAGAATGGCCACACTGGTGGTGCCGGTATCTGAGCCGGTGATTAAATCTAAGCCAGTTTGTACTAAAGGGTGCTCTTGCGAAATAAAGGCAATGTCATCACGTGCCAACGCAGTGGTGCGATCGAAGGTGACTGTGATGCCATCTTCATGCAGTCCAGGATACGTTGGGAACATCATATGTTCACTAGGGCGCAAGATAATCGAGTTTTCACCACGATCTTCTTGATCAACACCAATAATGTCCCATAAACGGATCACTGAACCGATTAGATGGGTATCATTATCACTGTCTGACAAGCGTTTAATTAACGCATTAGCACGCTCGCCGCCATGAGAGTTGATCTCTAGCAGTTTATCGCGGCCTTGCTCCATTGCTTGCTTAAGCTCTTTGTAGCGATGCTGAGTATGATTGAGTAATTGGGTCATTACCTCTTCATCATCGTCGCACAGCACGTTAATCAGCTCATCAGCAAATTCGTTAAATAACACATGTCCGCTCGGGCAAGTGAGTTCAAACGCATTTAATCCTTGATGATACCAACGCATTAATCTTTCTTGGGCGGTATCGCGCAGGTAAGGTAAATGAATTTGAATATCGTTTAGCTGACCAATACGATCTAAACGGCCAATCCGCTGCTCTAGTAAATCAGGGTTAAGCGGCAAATCGAACAGTACTAGGTGGCTAGCAAATTGGAAATTGCGACCTTCAGAACCGATTTCAGAACAAATTAATGCCTGAGCACCGCCTTCTTCTTGGGCAAAATACGCCCCGGCTTTGTCACGTTCAATAATCGACATTTCTTCATGAAAAACCGTTGCCTGAATACCTTCGCGAGTACGTAATGCTTCTTCAAGACTCAAAGCCGTTTCAGCTTGGCTGGCAATAATCAGTACTTTTTTGCTGCGGTGAGACTTTAAAAACTCAATTAACCAATCTACTCGAGGATCAAATTTCCACCAACTGGCACTGTCGCTTTCAAAAGCTTGATACAGTTTTTCAGGGCTCAATGCCTGAGCGGCTTTATCTTGTGGTTGTTTGGCGCTGCCCATCATGGCATTGACACGTTCCGCGGTAACGTATTGTGCTGGCATGTCTTGTGGGTAGGCATTAAACAAACGCTTAGGAAAGCCTTTCACTGAGGCGCGACTGTTACGATAAAGAACGCGGCCAGTACCATGACGATCGAGTAATTCTTGCAGTAATTCTTGACGTGCCGCTTGCTGTGATTCGGCATCAACATCCTTTGACTGGATCAAGCGGATACTTGGCTCGATGTCTTTTTCGCTCAGCAATTCGGTTAAGCTATTAATGGCGCTGTCGGGTAATTTACTGTCTTTACTTAATGCTTCAGCGGCTTCTGCCACATCTTTATAGCTTGATTCTTCTGCTAAAAAAGCATCGTAGTCATAAAAACGATCTGGGTCGAGTAGGCGCAAACGAGCAAAGTGACTTTGATGGCCCAGTTGATCTGGTGTTGCAGTTAATAGCAATACGCCAGGGACGACTTCACTTAACGCTTCAACGATTTTATAGGCGCGGCTTGGCGCATCTTCTGACCATTCTAAATGGTGAGCTTCATCGACAACCATTAAGTCCCAATCGGCATCGACAGCTTGTTCAAGACGTTTTTTCTTACGCAATAAATCAAGTGAACAAATAACCAATTGTTCGGTATAGAACGGATTATCATTGTCGGCATAAGCTTCAACACAACGATCTTCATCAAATACTGAAAAACGTAAATTAAAGCGACGTAACATTTCAACTAACCACTGGTGACGTAGCGTATCGGGTACGATAATTAAAATGCGTTCAGCACGACCTGTGAGTAACTGCTGATGAATAATTAAACCCGCTTCAATGGTTTTACCTAACCCTACTTCATCGGCCAATAATACTCGCGGCGCATAGCGACTACCGACTTCATGAGCAATCCATTGTTGATGAGCAATTAAGCCAACTCGTGGGCCTTGCTGACCGAGTAAGTCTGATGTGGCTAATTTGTGGCGTAATAACTGACATTGGTAACGTACACCAAAGCGTTCTAAGCGATCAATTTGCCCAGCAAATAAACGGTCTTGGGGCTTATTGAAACGAATATTGTGGTTCAGCATCGTCTCACGAAGACTGACCTTTTCTTTGGTTTCGCTGTGGATCCCGTGATAAATCACCAATTGATTTTTTTCTTCAAGCTCTTCAATGGTGATACTCCAACCTTCACCGCTTTCGACAGTGTCTCCGGGGTTAAAAATAACCCGGGTTAAGGGAGCTTCACTGCGAGAAAACATCCGGTTTTCTCCAGTGGCAGGAAATAGCAGCGTAACCATGCGGCCTTCAACTTGAACGACTGTTCCTAATCCGAGTTCTGACTCGGTATCACTTATCCAGCGTTGACCTAAGGCAAACGGCATCTTCTACTCTCATTTATTGCGTGAAACAAAAAAGGGGGCGTATGTTAAACCAAACCCATCCAGATTGAAATTCTAGCATTGATTTATCGTGTAGATGTTCATTTTTACACCATCTTGACATGTTAGCGTCACATTGACGTCATAGTGTGAAACAAAGGCGTTAATGATGACATTGAGTTTTTCTTCAGCCAGTGGCATATTTTATGAAGGCAGCATTGTTATGGCAATGGCCTGTTTTCAATAAAGACTTTAATTATCCCTTTAATGTTATACGTTTAGCTAAGTGATACTGATTCTATTCATTGAGAGCACTCTGGAGGCACCATGCAACAAGACGACAAAAAGTTGTTTGTACTGGATACCAACGTGTTACTGCATGAACCTTTAGCGATATATTCGTTTAAAGAACATGACGTAATTATTCCCATGACTGTGTTAGAAGAGCTCGACAGTATTAAGGACAGGAAGCGAGATGTGAGTCGTGATGCTCGGGTTGCCATACGAGCATTAGAAGATATTTTGGGGGGGACCCACTACTCCGGAGCAAATTTTAAAAGGCGTTCCATTACCTTCACGCGAGGAGCATGCTGAGGTATCGGGGCATTTGTCGATTTTTCCTGATCATCAAATAGAATTTATTATCGGCTCACTCCCTGGCGATAATAACGATAACCGCATTATTAATACCGCGCTGCATTTACAAAAAACTTCATTTTCCCCGCACCGTAGTGCTCGTTACCAAAGACATTAACATGCGCTTAAAGGCCAAAGGCGCGGGTATTGAGCGAGTAGAAGATTATCGTTCTGATCAATTGATTGATGATGTGCGCTTTCTTGCTAAAGGCTTTTACCAGTTCCCAGGTGATTTTTGGCAAAATATCGATAAAGTCTCTACCGATCGCAAAGACCGCCATACTGTTCATCAAGTACCATTGGAGCATCTTGGTAATGAAAACTTTTATCTTAATCAGTATTTAATTGACGACAGTTCCGATTTTTGCGGCCGTGTTGCCAGTAAAACAGATCAATACCTAGAGATCATTGATCGTGGCCGCGATCGCTTATTGCATCATCAAGCTTGGGGGGTTAAACCGAAGAATATTTATCAAGGCATGGCACTTGATGCCTTGCTGGATCCTGACATCGAACTGATTATTCTGACGGGGCCCGCTGGCTGCGGTAAAACACTATTAGCCATGGCGGCAGCATTAGAGCTGGTGGTTGAGCGTAAACTTTACGACAAAATCATTGTAACTCGTAATACCCCCGAAATTGCTGAGTCGATAGGTTTTTTACCTGGCACCGAGGAAGAGAAGATGACTCCCTGGCTAGCCGCAATTACCGATACCTTAGAAGTGCTCCACAAAAATGATGTTAACCCTAGCGGCAGCGTGAACTACATAATGGAAAAGGCCAACATTCAATTTAAGTCGATTAACTTTATGCGTGGTCGCTCGATTCAAAACTCAGTGGTCATTTTAGATGAATGCCAAAACCT